>NZ_JAKJSZ010000059.1:0-765 GCF_050337535.1 Vibrio kagoshimensis | reverse complement strand
GTTTTGGCATTTGGTGGATTGTAGACACCATTCGGATTGGAGTCTGCAACAATTTTACCGACTCTAAAGGAAGAGCGTTGAGTCTTATTCATAGCAACTAGTGCTCGCTTGCAATATACCTAACAAGCAATTTAAGCAGACTGCCAACGCTTGGCATTTCAGTTGGGTTTAGCTTCAGTGTTTACGTTGCTAAGTTTGAGTATATTGGTAGCGTTGTCAGCTACTTAATTGGGCGTTAGGTGTCATGGAGAAACATGTGGAAATAAAAGGTATTGGGGCTCTAATAAAGCGCGAGAGCTATTGGGAAATTGAGCCCATCAATTTAAACGGTGCAACTATTTATATAGAGAAAGAACATGTCACCGACGAGGATGTAGAAGCTATTAAGCGAATATCTGCTTCATGGTTGGAAACAATTAAAGAATGTTACGGCTATATCGAACAAAACCGAGAAAGCTATGGGATGGAAGCAAAAACGTTTTCTAATCCAAATGTGTTTTTAAATTCAACTCTTGAATGGGCTGTTTATTTTGATACCGAAAGTGAGTTGGAAACGGTTGTTGGGGTAGAGTTTTTGGGCAACAAACCAAATCAATTAGTCATTGGGAACTGAACACCTAACAAACTGTTTAAGAATGATTCGCAACACTTGGCATTTTTTCYATGCGTTGTTTTAGTGTTTAAGGTGGTATGCAGCGGCATCGGTATTGCGTTGCTCACACCTTAACAGGGCGTTATACATACGGAGTATATTATGAATATATG
>NZ_JAKJSZ010000058.1:0-793 GCF_050337535.1 Vibrio kagoshimensis | reverse complement strand
CAGGAATCCCAGACTCAAAAGGTTATTACTACCTAATCTGGGCTTATCGCAAGTTATTACGCCTTTCATCGCCTCTGACTGCCAAGGCATCCACCGTGTACGCTTAGTCACTTAACCATACAACCCGAAAGGGTCTTAGTGTATGGCAACTAACCAAGGTTTTTGGTTGTCATCAAGAAGGGTTAATTCTTGATRACTGTTTGCCGGACTCAATTGTGAATCAAACTCAGTTTGATTCGAATACAAGACACTTGAATGTGTTTGTTGTGTTTATCTAATGAAAGATAAACATTGAGAACTTTTAAATTTGATTGAATTACTCGTAAGTAAATCAATCAGTCAGCTTTCCAAATTGTTAAAGAGCTTGATTCAATAAATTGAACCATTTTTAAAAACACTTAAGTAAATGTGCTTAAAGATGGTGGAGCTATGCGGGATCGAACCGCAGACCTCCTGCGTGCAAGGCAGGCGCTCTCCCAGCTGAGCTATAGCCCCATCTGTGTTGCAATCGATATTGGTGGGTCTGAGTGGACTTGAACCACCGACCTCCCGCTTATCAGGCGAGCGCTCTAACCAGCTGAGCTACAGACCCAATATCGTCTCTTTTACTTTCTAAACCTAATCAATCTGTGTGGGTACTCATCAACGATATCTTCGTATAAGGAGGTGATCCAGCCCCAGGTTCCCCTAGGGCTACCTTGTTACGACTTCACCCCAGTCATGAACCACAAAGTGGTGAGCGTCCTCCCCGAAAGGTTAAACTACCCACTTCTTTTGCAGCCCACTCCCATGG
>NZ_JAKJSZ010000057.1:0-1189 GCF_050337535.1 Vibrio kagoshimensis | reverse complement strand
GAGCAGTTTGGTAGCTCGTCGGGCTCATAACCCGAAGGTCGTCGGTTCAAATCCGGCTCCCGCAACCACATTACAGTTGAACGTTGATTTGATGCTTCTTAGCAGAAAGATGGACGGTTAGCTTATGCGATACTAGCTCAGTTGGTAGAGCGCAACCTTGCCAAGGTTGAGGTCATCGGTTCGAACCCGATGTATCGCTCCAAATTCTTTCTTAGGATTGATGTTGGGAATATAGAGTCATTAACTTAAATAATGCATCCGGACGCGGGATGGAGCAGTTTGGTAGCTCGTCGGGCTCATAACCCGAAGGTCGTCGGTTCAAATCCGGCTCCCGCAACCACATTTCAGTTAAGCGCTTAGGCGAATAACTAATGCGATACTAGCTCAGTTGGTAGAGCGCAACCTTGCCAAGGTTGAGGTCATCGGTTCGAACCCGATGTATCGCTCCAAATTTTCTCTTTTTAGAGAACAGTTTCATTGTCTTAAACAATGCATCCGGACGCGGGATGGAGCAGTTTGGTAGCTCGTCGGGCTCATAACCCGAAGGTCGTCGGTTCAAATCCGGCTCCCGCAACCACATTACAGTTGAACGTTGGTTTGATGCTTCTTAGCAGACAAGATGAACGGTTAGCTTATGCGATACTAGCTCAGTTGGTAGAGCGCAACCTTGCCAAGGTTGAGGTCATCGGTTCGAACCCGATGTATCGCTCCAAATTCTCTCTTTTTAGAGAACAGTTTCATTGTACTTAACAATGCATCCGGACGCGGGATGGAGCAGTTTGGTAGCTCGTCGGGCTCATAACCCGAAGGTCGTCGGTTCAAATCCGGCTCCCGCAACCACATTACAGTTGAACGTTGATTTGATGCTTCTTAGCAGAAAGATGGACGGTTAGCTTATGCGATACTAGCTCAGTTGGTAGAGCGCAACCTTGCCAAGGTTGAGGTCATCGGTTCGAACCCGATGTATCGCTCCAATTTAAAGCCTCATTGTCTTAAACAATGCATCCGGACGCGGGATGGAGCAGTTTGGTAGCTCGTCGGGCTCATAACCCGAAGGTCGTCGGTTCAAATCCGGCTCCCGCAACCACATTACAGTTAAACGTTGGTTTGATGCTTCTTAGCAGACAAGATGAACGGTTAGCTTATGCGATACTAGCTCAGTTGGTAGAGCGCAACCTTGCCAAGGTTG
>NZ_JAKJSZ010000056.1:0-1282 GCF_050337535.1 Vibrio kagoshimensis | reverse complement strand
AGTCAATAGAGTGGTTCAAAGCGGAAGTRAGTAAAAATAAGTTTTATAAAGTCGTATRTGACAGTGAGTTTGCTGGTGCTATTTGTGTTGAGGGCRGCGAAACAAGCTGTATTGAAATTAAGTATTTATATATCGACTTAAAGTTTCAAAATAAGCAYATTGGTTCAAAAGTAATGCGCCTAATTGAAAGTGAGTATGARCACATAGACAATTGGACATTATTTACMCCMTACATGYCCTTTAGAAATCACCACTTCTATGAAAAAGCTCGTACGCGTTGAAATCTCACATAACAAGCAATTTAAGCAGACTGCCAACGCTTGGCATTTTTAGCTCGGTTTAGCATCAGTGATTTCGGTGATAAATTTGAGTGTCTTGGTAGCGTTGTCAGCTACTTAATTGGGCGTTATACCAATCCAATATTTAACGCCTAAAGCCCAAAATCGTATGGTAGAATGCCATCCTATATTTATATTTGAGGTGTTGTATGGAACCTGCAATTCAAGTCTGCCTATTTTTAACAGAAAGAGCCCTTAAACATCTAGCTGAAAATGAGCAACTACAGGATCAAGCTGTAGTGTCAGCAGTATCATTGGTGGACTGGGTTCAAAACAAATCAGGAAAAGTAAATAAGCGCACGTTGGAAGAGGCAGTACAGTTTGCGTTAGAGTCCTCGGCAAAGCGAGACAATGATACTTTTATTGATATACTCGCGACTATAACAACACTTTACGCTACGCATGAGGTTACTCGAGGTGCTATCACGGGTGGTACATTGCTACTCCGTTTTGGACCAGAAGTTTTTCCGCATATTTCGAAAGAAGAGCTCCGTTTTGCCAAACAAATCCACTCATTGATTTATGTAGAAGTTAGGGATGTAATCCAGAAGGAATTCTCAGAACAGTTTAAGGGCTACAATATAAGTGAAAACGTGAGCTACGAACGTGTTCACGCTGAGCATATACAATCTATGGTAACGATGAAAGGTACTGAGTCAGTACTTAAACCAGTAATGAAAAATGCACACAAAGCACTTAAATTAGTAGTGCCATTTATGAAGTAAATCATTGGTATAACAAAGCATTTAAGAGTGATTCTCAACGCTTGGCAATTTCGCTTCGCTCAAGTATAGCCAAGCGCCGCTCACACCTTAATGCGGCGTTATAAAGCACGCATCGRAAAGGATTTTACGTGAACATTAGAACTGGAAAATTGTCGGATGTAGCGGGTATCACTGATATTTTTAATTTCTATATTGAACATACAAATGCACGTTTTGAAG
>NZ_JAKJSZ010000055.1:0-1565 GCF_050337535.1 Vibrio kagoshimensis | reverse complement strand
GCGGAATAGACTAYCAATTCTCAAATCAGTTTTCTACCCGCGGTACTGTAGGATACAAATCAGAATCAATAGAGGCATCGAAYGGAGAGGTTACGTTCAGCAAAATACCATTTGARCTATCTTTCTTTAGAAACTTTGAAAGTCATAAGCTAGGAGCAGGAGTTACTTATCATACTAATGTCGAACTAGAGTGTTCCGTTGCTGGTCTCTGTAACTCAACGGCAGATTTTAAAGATGCTGCTGGCTTGATAGTTCAATATGAGTATGCCTTTGCTCCTTTGGCTATAGGTCGATTTGGAATTGGTGCTAAATATACATATATAAACTATGAGGTAGCTTCTAGCAGCGCAGAGTTTGATGGGAGTGGCTTCGACGTTCACTTTGCTTACATGTTTTGATTTTGATGGATTAACCTAACAAGCAATTTAAGCAGACTGCCAACGCTTGGCATTTTCAACTCGGTTTAGCATCAGTGATTATGGTGTTAAATTTGAGTGTATTGGTAGCGTTGTCAGCTACTTAATTGGGCGTTATAGCGCAACTTTTAGAATGGCGTTCTGCTCTGCTTTTCTTGTATATGGTATGGTGTTTATATTATTTGTTAAAATTGGAAGACTGATGAAAAACGCTGTAGTGATAACTTTAATTTCTCTAGTATTGAGTGGCTGCTCTAGCAAAAATTTCCTAGAGCACACCGTTGATGTTGAGCCAGTTACTCAAGATGTACAGTCTATTTGTGTCAACATGAATCCCAAAGTGCAAATTCCATTTCATGTATATATAAAAGACATTGCGAATGAAAATGGCTATGTAGTAGTGAATAAAGAGTGCTACGCAACTGTAGACTACGTTGCAGTACGCTATTTTGATGTCCATGCGCCATTGGCTAACGCTACAGTTACTATTGTTGATAAGGATAATGATCAAGTCGGTTATATGTTCTATCAGCAACCTCGCAACATGTGGACAAGTAGTGATTACTTTAAATCAGATGAAGAAATACTCTTACCTATTCTAAATGACCTATTCCCCAATAAAGATTCTGGGGAGGGGGGAAACTGCGCTATAACAAAGCGTTTAAGCCGGATTACCAACGCTTGGCGTTTTCGGCTTACTTCAGTTTAAGTGATTAAGTCACAATGGTTTAGGTTGGGTGAATGCGTTGCTCACCACTTAACGCGGCGTTATACGAACTCGCAAAATTCAACATGGAGAGTGAATTGAAAAATTATGAAGTTTATCTGTTCGATATGGACGGAACATTAGTAAATATTGGCTATGGCTTTGGTGGAGATGAGCTATTTCAAGGTATTTACAGCTCAGGGGAAAGTGATGAAATCAATGCTAACGAAGGGCTTTCTTTTTTTGGCGGAATAGACTACCAATTCTCAAATCAGTTTTCTACCCGCGGTACTGTAGGATACAAATCAGAATCAATAGAGGCATCGAACGGAGAGGTTACGTTCAGCAAAATACCATTTGAGCTATCTTTCTTTAGAAACTTTGAAAGTCATAAGCTAGGAGCAGGAGTTACTTATCATACTAATGTCGAACTAGAGTGTTCC
>NZ_JAKJSZ010000054.1:0-1574 GCF_050337535.1 Vibrio kagoshimensis | reverse complement strand
TGGGCTTGGGAACGTCGTCGTCACATTGCCTGCATCGATGTGCGCGTCCGTCAACTCGATCTCTTTATCGGTTGTGCCGTCGCTCACTGTGATTGTGTCGCCCTTCACTGCGCCCGCTGGCAACTCGACGCTCACGTCGATTTCGCCAACCAGCTCAGCTTTGCTGATCACACCGTCCGCTGGGTTGCTGTCTTCGGTGATGGTCACCGTTGGCGCCGCGTTGGTATCGCCCGCTAACGTATCGACTTCATACTCCTTAGAGGCAGACCCACTAAATTCATTACCAGTCCAATCATCACCAGTAACAGTGGCAGTAACCGAACTATCAGCAGCTAGGTCACTACCTTGAACATCAACACTCCAAGATTTATCGCTTAAAACTGTTGTCGAGTAAGTAACACCACCAACCACAACTGAAACCTGATCACCCGGTCTCGCGTCACCACCAACGGAACCAGTCAAAGTTACTGCACTTTCACTCTCGCTCTTACTAATTACATTATCATCGGTAATTGAATCAATCGTGATTGTGCCTCTGGCAAAAGTATCAACCAAATAAAACTCTGTTGAGGTCGCTGAGCCTATGTTTCCGGCAGCGCTAACAACATCGACTTTTGCGTCTACAACATTGTCCGAGTCCGATTGTAAATCTGAACCATTAACATCAATGCTGTATTTTCCGTCAGTCACCGTGCCGATGTATTCAACACCGTTAACTGTTAATGTCACAACGCCCGTTTCATACGTTTCGCCAGTTACAGTTCCCGTTATAGTTACTGTTCCCGAAACTTCTTTTGCATTAACAACGGAGTCATCGGTTATTGGGTCTATGTCGATATTGACGTTAACTAACGTCTCGTCAAAGGAGTGCGCCGAGCTACCTTTACTCTCAACTGAATTACCTGCGGCATCTTCAGATATAACAGAGACATCAAAAGCAGTGTCTGCCGCTAAGTCTTCACCGCTAACATTCAATTGCCAGTGTCCATCGGCGCCAACAGTTGTTGTGTAGGTCACACCGTTTATTTCAGCCGTTACAGTATCTCCAGGCTGAATATCACCACTAACAGCGCTGCCGGTTACAGCAATGGTTTGACCTTGCTCGGTAGCAGTAATTACATCATCTGATGTAATGTTATCTACGATCACACTTCCTGATTCTGCTTGCGTATCAAGAGWGAACGTCAGCGTTGAGCTGCCKGAYGTATTACCCKCTGCGTCGGTTTGACGAACGGTGATCGTGTTRTCACCTTCYGTTGGTACTGGCRCCGTTGTCGTCCAGTTTCCGTCRACAAGGTATTCGACTGTCGCGCCATCTTCTGTGCCACCGACKGTGAAGCKRCCGTCGTTRGTTAAGAARTCATCCGCCGCTGAGCCTGARTCYGTATCAAGTGTCARKRCTGGTGCATCAGGTGCTGTGGTATCAAGAGTGAACGTCAGCGTTGAGCTGCCTGASGTATTACCCGCTGCGTCGGTTTGACGAACGGTGATCGTGTTGTCACCTTCCGTTGGTACTGGSGCCGTTGTCGTCCAGTTTCCGTCGACAAGGTATTCGACTGTCGCGCCATCTTCTG
>NZ_JAKJSZ010000053.1:0-2335 GCF_050337535.1 Vibrio kagoshimensis | reverse complement strand
TTTGGCTATAGGTCGATTTGGAATTGGTGCTAAATATACATATATAAACTATGAGGTAGCTTCTAGCAGCGCAGAGTTTGATGGGAGTGGCTTCGACGTTCACCTTGCTTACATGTTTTGATTTTCATGGATTAACCTAACAAGCAATTTAAGCAGACTGCCAACGCTTGGCATTTTTAACTCGGTTTAGCTTCAGTGATTTCGGTGGTAAATTTGAGTGTATTGGTAGCGTTGCCAGCTACTTAATTGGGCGTTAGGCATTAAGGAGGTTGTTGTCATGGAAGAATCAGTTAAATTTGGTAGGTTAGCTGAAGCTCATTTTGAAAGTGGGCTTTTGTGCGCAGAAAGTGTTGTTTCTGCTATCGCTGAGTATCAAGGTGTAGATGAGCATTTAGCTTCAAAAATAGCGACTGGATTTTGTAGTGGCATGGCTAGAACATGTGGACCATGTGGCGCTCTATCAGGATCGGTTATGGGTATTAGTTTAGTTCTAGGTCGTGAATCTCTAAGTGATACGGTCTCTACTACGTACGAAGCAACGCAGGAATTGGTTGAAAAATTTGAAAGTGAGTTCGGTGCAAAAGACTGCCATAAACTTTTAGGCTGTGACATTGGTACTGAAGAGGGCATGGAGCATTTCCGTTCTCATAACCTTCGATCTAATTGTAATAGCTACACCAGAAAAGCCGCTCAAATTGCAGTGCAAATATTAAGCAAAAATGCCTAACAAACAATTTAAGCAGACTGTCAACATTGGGCATTTTCAACTCAGATTAGCTTCAGTGATTTTGGTGGTAAATTTAATTCTATTGATAGCGTTGTCAGCTATTTAATTCGGTGTTATGAGAAAATAATACGTGCAAGAACCGCAGAGTATGGAAGATAAAGTGATAACAGCAGTGAAGGGCTTTGCTTATTCGATAAATTCGGAGAGTAAAGTTGTCGCTGATATGTCAGCAATTATAGATGCGACGTCCCAACTACCACTTACTGGTTTTGATTATTGGGAGCGATTGATTCGATCAGAGTTCACTCTAGCATTAAGGAATTCGATGTCACCAAAATGGAAGTTTTGGTCTAAACCTGATGAATTGTTAACTTGGTTAGACTTGATTTGCTGGGATGGTTATAAGCGGGAAAAAACTTTACGGACGTTGTCTGGCTCTGCACCAAATGCTTTCTTCTTTTCACTTGCTGTTCGTCGCCTCAATGATTGGGTGCCACAAGTACGTGGGGCTGCTAGAGAGATGTTACCAGAGTTAGCAAAAGCCACTGCCCCAGAATACGTTGTAGAAGCCTTGTGTATTGCACTTTCCAATTGGAACTCTTGGGGCAGGATTGAAAAAGCTGATAAAAAAATTCTCTTACAAATAATATCTGAAGAAGATATAGCTCAATTATTAAGGTTCAAGCTGATTTCATCGACTACTGGACCTATGCCATCGCTCCTTTCTCAGCTTGGTCGCACACCAATGCTTGATGGAAATCTTAAAGAAATTGCAAATCTAGCTGCACAACCTTCAGTTCGAGCTAAGGCATACCGAAGTCTATTCGAAGTCTGAACCTTTAAAGGGTAAAGCACTAGCATTGGCTTGTGCTGATTATGGGGCTCAGGTTGACTACAATATTTATAAAGATGTGATGGGAGAAAGTTGGCAGGTAGTGACAGGTCATTTTTTCGCTCACGCAAAAATTTCCCCAGAATTAGCAGAGTTTAACCGTTATTTTCGTGCTCATTACGAGAAAATGCTTAATGAAGAACTCGAACTTAATACCGGTGCTAAAAAGTACATCAAGCAACTAAAACAGGCAGGAAAAACCTGTGGTGTTGTTAGTTCAGCAGCAACATGGATGGTTGAAAATATTTTGGCATCTTTGCAATTAGAGTCTGCTTTTGATTTGGTTATTACTCAAGAGCATGTAAGCAAGCAAAAGCCAGATCCAGAAGCTTATAATCTTGCATTAGCAAATTTAGGAGTATCTCCAGAGCAAACCATCGTGTTTGAGGGCTCTACAGCGGGTATTAGCGCAGGCAGTTTAAGTGGCTGTGACGTTATCGCTGTTAAGCATGAGTTCAATGGTAAAAATGACTTAAGTGGTGCATTAAAATCCATCAGTGCATACGATGAAATGTTCGTATAACAAAGCATTTAAGACGGACTCCCAACGCTCGGCATTTTCCGTTTGCTTTGAATTTAGTGTTTACGGCACAATGCTTTAGGTTCAGTGGTCTGCGTTGCTCACCACTTAATGCGGCGTTAGTTTGCAAAAGTAGAAAAGCGTTTTTGGTCAAAGAGCCTAGTCCGGTTTCTATGCTTTACACCTGTTACACCTG
>NZ_JAKJSZ010000052.1:0-2707 GCF_050337535.1 Vibrio kagoshimensis | reverse complement strand
CTGCTGGCTTGATAGTTCAATATGAGTATGCCTTTGCTCCTTTGGCTATAGGTCGATTTGGAATTGGTGCTAAATATACATATATAAACTATGAGGTAGCTTCTAGCAGCGCAGAGTTTGATGGGAGTGGCTTCGACGTTCACCTTGCTTACATGTTTTGATTTTGATGGGTTAACCTAACAAGCAATTTAAGCAGACTGCCAACGCTTGGTATTTTCAACTCGGTTTAGCATCAGTGATTCTAGTGTTAAATTTGAGTGTATTGGTAGCGTTGTCAGCTACTTAATTGGGCGTTAGGGCACAAAGGAAAGGCTATGAGTTTAGAAGTATTAGAGTCTGTTTTGTTGGTAGTAGGTACTGTTGCTGCATGTATTGCTGCAGTGCCGGTGATCAAGTCTTGGGTTCCTACAAAATTAACTAGAGAAGAACGAGCAATTTTAAAGTTAGCTTTAAGCAATCCTACATTTAAAGGAATCTTAGAATACAACTTAGAGCCTGAATCTATAGTTAAGAGTCCATATAAGCACGATGAAACAATAGGTGTCAGCGCGGAAATACTGGAATTAAGAGAAAAACAATTACT
This sequence comes from Vibrio kagoshimensis, assembly GCF_050337535.1. Lineage (NCBI taxonomy): Bacteria > Pseudomonadati > Pseudomonadota > Gammaproteobacteria > Vibrionales > Vibrionaceae > Vibrio > Vibrio kagoshimensis. The sequence continues at coordinate 2,124 of NZ_JAKJSZ010000052.1, read as the reverse complement.
CCAAGTCCTTGAAGGTAACTTTGGGCAACCAGCAGGCTCTGTATGGTTTCAATTAACTGCTAAAGGCTACGCTGTAGCTAAGCGTCTATCTTGAGAATTCTGCCCTAACAAGCAATTTAAGCAGACTGCTAACGATTGGCATTTTCAGCTTGTTTTAGCTTCAGTGATTTCGGTGGTATTTTGACTGTATCGGTAGCGTTGTCAGCTACTTAATTGGGCGTTATGCTTTTCTTTAAAATTGGTAGTTTAACGTAAAAATAAGAACGTCAGTCTGCAATGCTGTCTCAAAGCCAAAACCTTCATAATGCAGTGTTATTGTTGGTGAAAATAGAGGGGTGATTCCTAGCAATTGAACGGGGTTATCTTCTTTTTTATACCCAGTAATACCACCAATTCTTAGACCGACATCGATCCAGTCTTTCCAGTACCATTTCTTATGGTATGAGAACACATAAGAGCGGTCATAGAATGAGTTGTTCATTGTAGATATTTCGAACCCTCGATATCCAATTCCCCAGATGTCATTATTTTCATTTCTGTTTCTTGAGCCTAAATGAAATGTTCTCCCAGTATAGGTAAGCGTGATTTCTTTATCATCGTAATAAGAATTATCAATGAAGTCTTCATAAAAAGAGACGTCTTCAGCTTGCGAATATGTTGAAAAAAGTATTAATAGTAGTGGTGTAATAAATTTAAAAAAAGACATGAATCAATAGTTCTAACCTTAGTGTGGATAAGCTAGGGATTCTAATAGAAATTACGTAAAATAAATGTCATTCTGTAAAGTTGGTTTTCAATGTTTACGTGGGCTTCAAGCATAACAAGCAATTTAAGCAGACTGCCAACGCTTAGCATTGTCAGTTTGGTTTAGCTTCAGTGATTACGGTGTTAAGTTTGAGTATATCGGTAGCGTTGTCAGCTACTTAATTGGGCGTTATATGTATTAGTGGGTATTTCCACAAAGGTTGTAAAAATAAATGGTTGTCAACGACTATATAGAAAATACGGAGTTTACAGAGCTCCCTAATAATCTACTAGATATCAGTGAGGTGCCTGATGATATTGCGGGTATATGTAAATTTGTTCAAGGCAACCTTATTCATTCATATTGGCTTGAACACTATGGTGTCGAGGTTGACCCCTCAAAAAAACTTACAGAAATGCAAACTCGATATGCTAAAGATTTAGTCTCTTTAGCAATATTGAAATCAGGCGAACCTTCCCATGTGTTCAAGAAACCAAGCCATAGAGTTGTAAGTATTTGTAGAGACTTTTCACTATTGGTTTGCTCTATTTTGAGGTCAAAAGGAGTTCCTGCCCGACTAAGGAGTGGATTTGCGACTTATTTAGTTCAAAACCATTTCGAAGATCACTGGGTTTGTGAGTATTGGGATAAAGGGAAGGGATGGGTAGCGGCTGATGCTCAGCTTGACGACATTCATCATCAAATCTTGAAGTTTGAATTTGACCCGTGTGATGTACCATCATCAAACTTTATAGTGGCTGGGCAGGCTTGGAAGTTATGCCGTGAAAACTTGGAGTCGGCTGACAATTTTGGTTTTCGGGATTTCAAAGGATTACCGTTTATCAAGGGTAGCCTTATTCGAGACTTGTATGCATTATCAAAATTTGAAATGCATACGTGGGATACAGGGTGGGGCGTATTGCCTAAATTCATCAGCCCTATTTCTGGAGAGTATGAATTAACTCTGCTCGATGAACTTGCAGATGTTAGTTGTTCTTCGGAGAGCTCCAAAGCTCTTAAGTTAGTTGAGTCGTGTAAGGAAATAAAACTTCCAAGCGGTTGGGATTGCTCGAAGTTTCCGACACTAAGTGAGCTATATGCTTCACTGTAGGCGCAGAACACATATAACAAGCAATTTAAGCAGACTGCCAACGCTTGGTATTTCCAGTTCAGTTTAGCTTCAGTGATTATGGTGGTAAATTTGAATGTAATGGTAGCGTTGTCAGCTACTTAATTGGGCGTTAGCTTAAAAGGAGTTACAAATGAAATGTGGGTGCTGTGGAAAAGAAATCGGCGACTTTGTTTTTGATAAGTCATATCAAATGCCTGATGAAATTTGGGAACTCAGTGATGAAGTACGAGATGAACGAGCACAAACA
>NZ_JAKJSZ010000051.1:0-2755 GCF_050337535.1 Vibrio kagoshimensis | reverse complement strand
GAACAATCATGCTGATCATCGCCGCCGCAAGCATTAAGAAAGGATGCTTTAATAATCTTATATTTTGGATGTTAACCTCTCCATTTACATAACGCCCAATTAAGTAGCTGACAACGCTACCAATACACTCAAATTTACCACCTTAATCACAGAAGCTAAACCGAGTTGAAATGCCAAGCGTTGACAGTCTGCTTAAATTGCTTGTTATGCATTTACAATACAGAGGACCGCTGTACTTCCCAGTACTTAAGCACTGCGTCATCAAATTTTTGTTCGAGTGCCTCTAGATCATACTTAATTTTGAAATCTCGTTCCTCATCAGTGATGGGAAGTAACCAAGCCACGTGTGCGTGATCACTATTTAGAGGCATTATTTCTAAATCCTCTCCAAATGGATACGGCAACGAAATTAGCCAGTTGTTACAGTTAGAACCCTCAAGCCAAGGTTCACCAATAGGCAGAGTATGACCAAACCCCAAATTATGATTCGAATGGTAGTAAGTGACCATTGCCAGCATCTCAACTAGACGATTTGACTCGATCGGTGATACAACAACAAACTCGTGAAGAGCTGAATCTCTGTGTGCAATTTCTGATGCTCCTACTGAGCAATAAACCCACATATTAATTTGCGGGCCAGGTGCAAACCTGACAACCTGAAAGTCGGGTAAAATTTTCTTAATTGGTCCAAGCTCCCAAGACAATTCCTCGAAGTGATGACCTTCAAAAAACTCTGAGTAATGTTTAATAATCTTTTCTTTAGTAGACTTCATAATTTCCTTGATGCATGACGCCCAATTAAGTAGCTGACAACGCTACCAATATACTCAAATTTACTACCTAAATCACTGAAGCTAAACTGAGTTGAAAATGCCACGCGTTGACAGTCTGCTTAAATTGCTTGTTATGTTTGTGATTGATTGGCTATTCGAACTGATGATTTGCTAGTGGGATAATATTTATAGCCACTTCTTCATAAGGATGAACTTCACGAACAGCATTAAGTGCAGATTGCACCACTGACTCTTTACAACGCACATCAATACGGACTTCATGACCAAAGTTAATCTGGGACTTTTCGCCAGTCACTGGCTTAGCATTAATACTTGGGCGCCAAAATCCTGAGATTTGAACTACTGACACTACACTGTCGTAATCGCCAACAACACCTGCACCAACCGAGATTAAAGCATCCCGAATGGGGATAACCTCCGATTCTGGAGCGTAAACTTCTAGCTTAAATTCCATTTTATCCTCGAAAAACATAACGCCCAATTAAGGTGTGAAGCACGCTACCACAATACTCAATCTGGACCACCGTAATCACTGAACTAGACCCAAACCAAAACCGCCAAGCGTGCTGAATCACTCTTAAATTGTTTGTTAGTACTATGTTTACGCCGAACTTTTTGCAAACGTTATGAACTTCATGGTAATAGCCCAAGTATCCATCATTACTTTCTGTCGGTCGGCTGTCTGTGCCTCCAATGGATTGCCGTGCCTGATGGGATCCGCTGCCTTTTTAATATACATAATCTGCTCTTTTGAAACACCTATGTTTTCTCTAAACATTTGCCACGCTTCGCTTTTATTGGGCGTGCCATTATTCAAAAAGTAATGAGTTAGACATTCAATTGCTCTATAACAATAAAATGCACTATCTTTCGGGGTTCTTATTGCAAGCCTTAAGTCATTAAGACACCTACGCAAGTACGCACCAAATTTGCTATTAAGAATCTCGACTAATTCAATTGGTTCAACTAACTCTGAATAATTTAGTTCACTAAGGTACTTTTCTTCGACACCGAAAATGAGGTGCCCTTGATGCTGCGGTTCGATGCATTGGATTATTTCGATGTCATAACCACAACCAACTAGAAATCCTAGTGAGTCAACGACTGCTCTTACTTGCTCCTCAGCAAATAAGCGTAAACTGTTCATACCACTTTCATTCAGTAATGTTGAAGTCTCAACCGTAAAAGCGATACGAGATTTATAGATCGAGAAATTAATAACATCACCTGAATCACCAAACTCAATTCGTGTAGAAGTAACATTCACATCTGCTCGTTCAGGGTGAACTACACCCGTTAACATATATAGGTACTTCATAAATCTCCGTAAATAATACTAACGCCCAATTAACTTGCGCAGCAACGCAATACAGAGGCTCTGCATTGCACCTTAATCACTAAACCTGATTAGGGGTAAAACTGCCACGCGTTGCAAGTCAGGTTAAATTGTTTGTTATGTGAATTCAAACAACGCATAAATGGTTTAAAGGAGCCCAAGCTAATTCTTCCGAATCACCTAATTTTTTACTCCAGATCCAGCCGTTTAATTCATGTTCTTTTACTAAAATGTCACCAACCGTCAAACTATGCTCCTTAGCAAAGTAGTCCTCAAGTACAGTTACGTCATTGTTATTGATAGCTAGTATTTGTTTTGGAACCCAGCCTTCTTTATTTTCCCCTCGGCAAAAAATCCAATTTGCCCAATCACCTTCTGGGTTGGATTCTTCTACAAACTGTAATTTTTCACCTTTTACGATTCGAATTGGTAACTCTGGATCATCCTGATAATTTTTAACGACTTTGTATTCCATAGCCTATTTCTACTCCATTCACATAACGCCGCATTAAGTGGTGAGCAACGCAGACCACCGAACTCAAAGTATTGTGCCGTAAACACCGATTTTGAAGCAAACCAAAAATGCCGAGCGTTGGGAATCCGTCTTAAATGCTTTGTTATGTGT
>NZ_JAKJSZ010000050.1:0-2764 GCF_050337535.1 Vibrio kagoshimensis | reverse complement strand
GTCCATTAAAGTCTGGCTAGACACATATGCTAGAGAAGGTATCAAAACTGAATACGCTGAGTATGTCTTGTCTACTTTCACTGCAACCTACTTCTTAGAAATATTGGATACGATTAAATATCGTGTGTTTGTAAGTGAAGAGCAGGAAGTTATTCAAGGCTATGTAATGGTTAATCTTGAATCGCATTATCAAACGTCCAGTGATGGCTTTGAAGTCGAAAAACTATATGTCGATAACACTTTCAAAGGGAAAGGGTTAGATCGAAAGCTCTTGAATGAAGTCGAAAATCAGTTGGGTAATAAATACTGGCTWTACACTTGGGTTGAAAATGAATCCAATGGATTTTATGAGCMTCTGGGGTTGAGTCGAATAGGGCTTCTAACCTTTGAGTTTGCAGGGGCTTCAATAGAAAATAACGTGTATCAGTCAGCCYACACATAACAAAGCATTTAAGACGGATTCCCAACGCTCGGCATTTTTGGTTTGCTTCAGTTTCAGTGTTTACGGTGCAATACTTTAGGTTTGGTGGTCTGCGTTGCTCACCACTTAATGCGGCGTTATAACTAATTGATAAATCAGCTGGAATCGTAAATGAAGTTTAGACGGCTATTGGCTTACTTTCTGGATGTAATACCGATCACTATATTTGTGGCAGTATACTTTTGGTATTTCCAGGAATTTGATGACACTTTTAGATTGTTCACAGAAAACAAGAATGACATTAGCATTAGAGCAATGTTTTTAGAAGAAAGAAATGTGATACGAAATTTTGCTTCAATCTTATGTGTTGTTTACTTTGTTATATTTGAAGGATCAAACAGCAATAACACTTTAGGGAAGTCAATTTTAAGAATTAAAGTTGTGGATGTAGATGGTGATGATCTTACCTATAAACAATCACTCAATCGAAACATAGCTAAGTTCCTGTCAATTTTGCCACTTGGGCTGGGGCTACTGTATCCTTTGTTCAATAAAGAGAGGCTGTTCTTCCATGAGACGCTGTCCAATACTCGTGTGAGAAGGTTATAACAAGCAATTTAAGCAGACTGTCAACGCTCGGCATTTCAACTCGGTTTAGCTTCAGTGATTATGGCGGTAAATTTGAATGTAACGGTAGCGTTGTCAGCTACTTAATTGGGCGTTATATGCTTAAGGAAAGATATGAGAAACATCGAAATTTTCAACTTGATTACGGCAGAGATATTTGCGCGAAGTTATGCAAGTTTTCCCAATGAAATACATGTATTTTCTGATGAAATAGCTCAATCTGTAAAGGAGTATTACCCAGAAGAAATACAATTGGAAGTCGCTAACGAAGCTCGTGAAAGCGTTTTCTCTACAGTAGATTGGCTGGGTCGTTCGGGATATATTTTCGTTAAAGATGAACAAGATATAGGTTTTGGTCGTGTGACTTTAACGTCAAAGACTTTGTTATTGTTAGATCAAATACCTAGTTCACTTCAACATTCAATGGGTCATGAGTTTATAAAACAGTCAAAAGCTCTAAGCTCCGTAGCTGTAGTAGAGGCAGTTAAACTATTATTCTCGACCCAATGACGTCGCATATAACAAGCAATTTAAGCAGACTGCCAACGCTTGGCATTTTCAGCTCGGTTTAGCTTCAGTGATTTAGGTGGTAAATTTGAGTGTATTGGTAGCGTTGTCAGCTACTTAATTGGGCGTTAGCCGTCAACATACATATCGAGGAAAGGAGTCCTAAAATGCAAGTAGCTTTAGTTACAGGTGGTTCGAAAGGTATTGGGCTAGAAGTAGTCCTTCGCTTCGTGAAACTGGGGTATCAAGTGGTTACATGTTCTCGCTCTGAAACCGGGTGGGCAGAAGCACTAGATAATTACCCGGATTTAAATACTGTGGATCATAGGGTTGTAGATATCGCAGATGAACAGCAGTTAGAAAGTCTATTTTCATATATTGAATCAGAATACAAGAAACTGGATATTGCAGTGAATAACGCATCTCCGGCTCTTGTTTCACGTGGCTATTTACCTCAAGTTGACACAGCATTGCTTAAAGAAACCCTAAATGTTGATTTCTTTTGTCAGGCTTTGTGCCTCAGAGCAGAATTGAAATTAATGGGGGCAGGTTCAGCAATAGTGAATGTAAGCTCGGTTAATGGACTAAGACCGACACCTAATGCATCAATGTATAGTGCATCTAAACATGCTCTTGAAGGGCTAACACGTTCTGTCGCGCTCGAAAGTATCAGTTTAGGTATTCGAATTAATGCGGTAGCACCAGGTGTAACATGGACTCCACGTTGGGAAGAGCGCCAATTTGAAAATGAAAATATCCGTTCAGAAGTGTCAGAAGTCGTCCCGATGAAGCGCTTTGGTAATTCGAGTGAAATAGTGGACGCAATTGAATTTTTGTTGTCAGACAAGGCTACCTATATAGTAGGGCATACGTTGGTAGTTGATGGTGGGTTATCGTTGACATAAACGGCTAACAAAACGTTTAAGAGTGATTCCAAACGCGTGCCGGTTTCGCTTCGCTCACCATTATGGCACACGATTGTCACACCTTAACGTGGCGTTATGTACTTTTAGGGAAAATCAGAAACTTATGGATGAAAATACTGAAATTTGGCGCCAGTACTACGAAAAGGCATTGTCTCGCCCACATTCAAAACGTACTGAGTTTGCATCCAGACTCAATGAATCAAACCTTAAAATAGCCACTGACTGTGGTTGTGGAACAGGTAGTGATATCGAGTACCTAGAACAACAGGGTTATCAGGTTCAT
>NZ_JAKJSZ010000007.1:0-275453 GCF_050337535.1 Vibrio kagoshimensis | reverse complement strand
GAGTAGGACATCGCCAGGCTTTAAATTATAATCTTTAGGTTGACCAACCTGGAGATATGGACGCTCACTTAGTGAGTTGACCACTGCGGAGTGGTAGTTCAGTTGGTTAGAATACCGGCCTGTCACGCCGGGGGTCGCGGGTTCGAGTCCCGTCCACTCCGCCACTATTTGAAAAGCCCTAGTCTTACGACTAGGGCTTTTTTACGTTTAAGGTATTAGTAGTTAAATTCATAATTTTTCTAACGGCACTTTTGCTCTTCAAACAATTTTCTAGGTAGGGGTGATAGCTCTTAGAGGCTTACTAGCTATGAAAGATATATTTTGAATATATACTCGGTTGCTAATTTCTCAGAGCTTAATACCCCGTCTAAATTTACCCACCAGAACGATAGAATTAATTAAGCGCACATGCTTGGCTCTCACTTATTTAAAAAACAGGTACAGTAAAGTTATGGACTTTCATGTGCCCCAAGTTTCGATCGAAGAATTCTTTACCATTAATTGTAGCTGTAGATCTTCTGGATATAAGGGGGATCTTTACACAGACATTTTGCTGTGCCTTTTAAACGATGAATATCTGCTTAGCTAATGGGTTTTAACTATAAGGTTATATGTAACATAGCAGCTCATGGCTGCTATGTTTGTGGTTATCTTACGCTACTCTCTTTCAGCAAGTTTTGCTTTTTCTATCATAGGAGTGATTGTTGAGCCTTGAATCAAAATAGAAAAAACAACAACTGAGTAGGTCATCACAAGAATAATCTCTTTTACATCGATGAGTTTATCAGGAATAACAAGGACTCCTGATGGTATCGATAATGCCATTGCAAGAGCTAATCCACCCCGTAACCCGCCCCATGTCAGTATCTTTACCGCCCAAGGGTTATACTCTCTGTAGCGTTTAAACCCTAAGTATGAAATGTAGACACTTAGGTAACGTGCTCCTAAGACTAACGGAATTGAAAAAGCCATTAATATCCAGTCTTCTTTATGAAAATCAAAAAGCAGCATAGACATACCGATAAGTAAGAATAGGACACCATTTAGGAATTCATCGATGAGCTCCCAAAAATGATCTAAGTGTTCTTCGCTTTCTTTAGAGAAGCCAATAAAGCGTGTCCAATTTCCTATCATAATGCCAGATACGACCATGGAAAGAGGACCTGACACATGTATAACGTCTGCAAACACATACCCAGCAGTTGGAATTCCTATTGTCAGTAACAGTTCCATTGAATGGTCATCAGTTGCACTGATTAGGTAATGGAATAGGAGACCCAATGCGAAGCCATAAACAATGCCACCAATTGCTTCCTGTGCGAATAACATACTGACACTGCCTAGCGTTGGTGTTTCTGTGCCAAAGGCTATGGTGAAAATAGTTACGAAGATCACTAAACCGAATCCATCATTGAATAATGATTCTCCTTCAATTTGAGTTGAAATACGTCTGGGCGCATCCAACTTTTTAACAATGGCGAGAACGGCAATCGGATCGGTTGGCGATATTAATGAACCAAACAATAGGCAGTATATAAAATCAAATTCAATTCCGATGAGATGACAAAATCCATATAGGGCTCCTCCAATGAAAAATGTAGAAAAGAGTGTTGCCCCTAAAGCAAGCACTGTAATTTCCCATTTTTGATCTTTTAGGTTTGGAAGCTTAATGCCTAATCCACCTGCAAAAAGTAAAAAACCTAAAATCCCCTTAAGTAAGAAGTCTTCGAAATTAATACTTGATACTGTTTCTGAGGCGAGTTGGGATAGTTGAAACCAATCGTTTTGCCCTGCAATTAAAATCAGTAGCGACAGCATCATTGACCCTGCTGTAATTGCGATAGTTGTTTGCATCTTACCTATTTTGCTATTTATAAATGCTATGAGCATTGCTGCTGCAGAAAGGAAGCAAAGCGTATAGTAGACCGACATATTGAGCTCTTATTGTGTAACAAATTATTACATGAGATTCTCATTTTTAAGTGAGTAAATAGCAACCACTTTTTGTCATGCTATTGTGAATTTGGCTTATTAGTCTTTTACAAAATTAAAGCTATTTTAGACGTCTAGATTTCTACTTTTTATATGGTAGGATGGATGGATAACTAAAGGAATGAGGCTGTACTGTGGGAAGTAATATTAGACAACAAATTGTTGCTCAATTAGAACAGAGAATTTTGCTGATTGATGGTGGTATGGGCACCATGATTCAGGACTACAAGTTAGAAGAGAATGATTATCGAGGAGATCGTTTTGCTGATTGGCATTGTGATCTTAAAGGTAATAATGACTTGCTTGTGCTTTCTAAGCCTCAACTCATCAAAGATATTCATAACCAGTACTTGGAGGCTGGGGCTGATATCTTAGAAACGAACACATTTAATGCAACTACCATTGCCATGGCTGACTATGACATGGAAAGCCTTAGTGAAGAGATCAATTTCGCTGCGGCAAAACTCGCTCGTGAAGCTGCAGATGAATGGACTGCTAAAACTCCAAATAAACCTAGGTATGTTGCAGGTGTTCTTGGACCTACTAATAGAACCTGTACGATATCTCCGGATGTGAACGACCCTGGATTTCGGAATGTTACGTTTGACGAATTAGTTAAGGCTTACTCTGAGTCAACCCGTGCACTTATTAAAGGTGGTGCGGACCTTATCTTAATTGAAACTATCTTTGATACTCTCAATGCTAAAGCTTGTTCTTTTGCTGTTGAAACCGTATTCGATGAAGATGGTATTATTTTACCAGTGATGATCTCCGGTACAATTACCGATGCTTCAGGGCGAACTCTTTCTGGCCAAACAACAGAAGCTTTCTACAATGCTTTACGCCATGTAAAACCGATATCCTTTGGTCTTAACTGTGCATTAGGTCCGGATGAATTACGTGAATACGTGAGTGAACTCTCTCGTATTTCTGAATGCAGTGTTTCTGCTCACCCAAATGCTGGTTTGCCTAATGCTTTTGGTGAGTATGACCTTTCTCCTGAAGATATGGCAGAGCATGTTAAAGAATGGGCTGAAAGTGGCTTCCTCAACCTAATTGGTGGTTGTTGTGGTACTACGCCAGAACATATTCGTCAAATGGCAGAGGTTGTTGAAGGAGTTAAACCTCGCCAGTTACCCGACATTCCAGTAGCTTGCCGGTTGTCAGGCTTAGAGCCTCTTACTATTTCAAAAGAATCTTTATTTGTTAACGTTGGTGAACGAACCAACGTAACTGGTTCTGCACGTTTCAAACGATTGATAAAAGAAGAGCTGTATGATGAAGCATTGAGTGTTGCTCGAGAACAGGTTGAAAATGGTGCTCAAATCATCGATATCAACATGGATGAAGGTATGCTTGATGCAGAAGCTTGCATGGTTCGCTTCTTAAATCTATGCGCTTCAGAACCTGAAATATCTAAAGTACCAGTCATGGTTGATTCTTCAAAATGGGAAGTAATTGAGGCAGGTCTTAAATGTATTCAAGGTAAAGGCATCGTAAACTCCATCTCTTTGAAAGAAGGCAAAGAGAAATTTGTTGAACAAGCCAAGCTTGTGCGACGTTATGGCGCAGCTGTCATTGTGATGGCATTTGACGAAGTTGGTCAGGCTGATACAAGAGAACGAAAATTAGAAATCTGTACGAATGCTTATAACATTCTTGTCGATGAAGTTGGTTTCCCACCTGAAGATATTATCTTTGACCCGAACATTTTCGCTGTTGCTACTGGTATTGATGAACATAACAATTATGCGGTTGATTTCATTGAGGCTGTCGGTGATATCAAACGAGATTTACCCCATGCAATGATATCAGGCGGCGTGTCTAACGTTTCATTCTCATTCCGAGGAAATAATTACGTACGTGAAGCTATTCATGCCGTATTCCTATATCACTGTTTTAAAAATGGTATGGATATGGGGATCGTTAATGCTGGGCAACTAGAAATTTATGACAACGTTCCTGAAGACTTAAGAGAAGCCGTTGAAGATGTCGTTTTAAACCGTCGTGATGATTCGACTGAACGCTTGCTAGATATTGCGACAGAGTACTTAGAACGTGCTGTTGGAAAAGTTGAAGACAAATCAGCGCTGGAGTGGCGAACTTGGTCTGTGGAGAAGCGTTTAGAGCATTCTCTAGTCAAAGGGATTACTGATTTCATTGTCGACGATACAGAAGAAGCTCGCGTGAATGCTTCTCGCCCTATTGAGGTAATTGAAGGTCCCTTAATGGATGGCATGAACGTTGTCGGTGACTTGTTTGGTGAAGGTAAAATGTTCTTGCCTCAAGTGGTTAAATCCGCTCGAGTAATGAAGCAAGCTGTTGCTCATTTAGAACCTTTTATTAACGCGACTAAAGATGTGGGAGCCACAAACGGTAAGATCCTACTTGCAACAGTTAAAGGTGATGTTCACGATATCGGTAAGAATATTGTAGGAGTTGTGCTTCAGTGTAATAACTATGAAATTATCGATCTTGGTGTCATGGTTTCTTGTGAAAAAATTCTTAAAGTAGCCAAAGAAGAAAATGTCGACATTATCGGTCTCTCGGGGTTAATTACTCCCTCTCTTGATGAAATGGTTCATGTTGCCAAAGAGATGGAACGACAGGGTTTCAAGCTTCCATTGCTCATTGGTGGTGCAACAACATCAAAAGCGCACACCGCTGTTAAAATTGAACAAAACTATTCGGAGCCAGTTGTGTATGTTAACAATGCATCTCGTGCCGTAGGTGTGTGTACTTCTTTGCTGTCGGATGAACTAAAACCTGATTTTGTTGAAAAGTTAGAGTTAGATTATGAGCGGGTTCGTGATCAGCATAATCGTAAAAAACCAAGAACCAAACCAGTATCCTTAGAAAGAGCAAGAGCTAATCGAGTGAATATTGATTGGGCTAACTACACACCGCCAGCTCCGACTAACCCTGGTGTTCACATCTTTGATGACTTCGATATTAAGACGTTACGAGAGTATATAGATTGGACTCCTTTCTTTATGACGTGGTCGTTAATGGGTAAATACCCTGCAATTCTTGATCATGAAGAAGTCGGTGAAGAAGCTAAGCGTTTATATAAAGACGCAAATGAACTGCTAGATCGAGTTGAGAAAGAAAAATTACTCGAGGCTCGTGGTATGTGTGCGATGTTCCCAGCTAATAGCGTTGGTGATGATATTGAGGTTTACACTGATGAGTCTCGAACTGAGGTACTTAAAGTGCTGCATAACCTTCGTCAGCAAACTGAAAAACCGAAAGGCTTTAACTACTGTTTATCTGATTACATCGCACCTAAAGAAAGTGGAAAACCAGACTGGATTGGTGGCTTTGCTGTGACGGGTGGTATTGGTGAACGTGAATTGGCTGATGAATATAAAGCGAATGGCGATGATTACAATGCAATTATGATTCAAGCTGTCGCGGATCGCTTAGCCGAAGCTTTTGCTGAGTACCTCCATAAAGAAGTGCGTAAGAATATTTGGGGTTACTCTCCGGATGAAAATTTAACCAATGATGATTTAATCCGCGAAAAATACCAAGGTATTCGCCCTGCACCTGGTTATCCAGCTTGTCCAGAGCATACTGAGAAGGGAACGTTGTGGGAATTAATGGATGTTGAGAAGGCAATAGATATGTCTTTAACAACTAGTTACGCAATGTGGCCCGGTGCCTCTGTTTCAGGTATGTACTTCTCACACCCTGACTCTCGCTACTTTGCTATTGCTCAAATACAACAAGACCAAGTGGAAAGTTATGCTGATCGCAAAGGTTGGGATATGTTAGAAGCTGAAAAATGGTTAGGTCCGAACATTAACTAGAGTTATCTGGACTGATATCGATTAAAAAGGGTTGCTGATGGGCAACCCTTTTTATTTTTTGAAACGTTTAATCTGAGGTTAGTCTTCAAAAAGCTCTTTGTGTAATTTTTGGATAGCAGCACGAGAAACCGATTCATGAAGCAAGAAGCATAAGTTATGTGGGCTTGCTCCATAGCAAATCATTCGCAAATTAAAATCTTCTAGTGTTCCGAAAACTTGTTTCGCATAGCCTTTACTCTCACTCATATTGTTACCAATTAGAGCAACTAAACATAGGTTATGTTCTATATCTACAGTACATAACTCTTCCAGCTCTTTTCTGGCAATTTCTGGAAGCTCGGGAGCGCCACCTGATGTGTCTGTTTGATCAAGAGTTAAAGATACGCTGATCTCTGACGTGGTGATTAGATCTACAGATATCTTATGTTTTGCGAGAATCTCAAACACTTTGGCTAAAAAACCATAAGCGTGGAACATGTTAGCACTGCGTAAAGTGACCATCGTTTGATTACAACGTAAAGCTAAAGATCTGAATAGAGGAGAGCTTTCCACTTGCTGACGAATCCAAGTTCCTCCTTTTTCAGGTTCTTTAGATGAGCCAACGAAAACAGGTATTTGATGACGTAAAGCAGGTACGAGGGTTGAAGGGTGTAGAATTTTTGCACCAAAATTCGCCATCTCAGAAGCTTCACTAAAGCTAATTTCAGGAATAGGAGAGGCTTTTGGTGCGATTCGAGGATCGGTTGTGTAAATCCCAGGTACATCGGTCCAAATTTCTAGCCCAGATGCTTGAACAGACTCTGCAATTAATGCTGCTGAGTAATCACTTCCACCTCGACCTAATGTTGTGGTGTTTCCGTCGCTGTCCGCACCTATGAACCCTTGTGTGACAACTACTTGAGAATGACACAATGGGATTAGCTTTTCTGTTGCTAATGATGAAATTTCATCTAATAGCGGTTCAGCTTTACCAAAAGCATTGGTTGTTCTTAGTACTTCACGAATATCAAAGCGCACAGCTTGCGTGCCTCTTTCGCGCAATATTTGAGCGAGAAGGTGAGTTGACATTAGTTCACCACAAGCAACAAGGTGATCGGTGAGTTTTGCACTCGACTGGAATGATGCAGCTTCTGCGGCGCTAGCGATGTTATCTAAAATGGTGTGAATATCTTTTTCAACGGCAACAGGATCAGCAAGCTCATCCAAAATTGCATGGTGAATTTCAGTTAATTGGCGGAGCAGTTCTGATCTGCGAGTTTTATCTTGAACACCATTGGCAAGTTCGACTAAAAGATTAGTTACGCCTGAACAAGCACTGCTCACTATGAGTTTTGTATTTGGGTTGTTTTCGATAATAGCAGCACAACGGCTCATTGATTCAAAGTTGGCAACACTTGTTCCACCAAACTTAGCGACATTAAAAGAACCAGCTACATTAATTGCGCTCACGATGTTTCTCCCACGACTTCCTAAATAAAATTACGGTTGGTAATCCAACATCCAATGTTTGAAGAGAGTTTTTGAGCAAATAGAGAGGTATTAATAGAATTGTAAACCTCAGAAGCTCTTCACCATATAGAAATGATGACAGTCGACGGGATTCAACCCAATCAACCGATAACACGAGCCCACATGCTTGTATTATCTCGGCATTGCTCCCCCTGAATATTTTGTATTGGAAATGAGGTTCCACAAAATATCTGCCTGGGCAATGCTCCTCTTCTGCTTGATAGCCATTTCATTGAACGTTTTTGTGCTAAGAATGTCAATCGGTAACTGAATATAAATAGTAAATTAAATTTAACAACTTTGTGACACTGGTTTGACCTCATACTTACGGCTA
Source organism: Vibrio kagoshimensis (assembly GCF_050337535.1). Taxonomy (NCBI): domain Bacteria; kingdom Pseudomonadati; phylum Pseudomonadota; class Gammaproteobacteria; order Vibrionales; family Vibrionaceae; genus Vibrio; species Vibrio kagoshimensis. The sequence goes on along the minus strand of NZ_JAKJSZ010000007.1, from coordinate 267,806 downwards.
ATTGATGCCTGTGAAAAATTGTTTTAGTGTGGATATCTAAATCACTGACTCAGGGATGCACATGTCTAGTTTTCATTCTCCAAATTCTATCCAAAGCTTTATTCCTCCTCATCGAACGTTAATGGGGCCAGGACCTTCCGATATTTCGCCTCAAGTTCTTCAAGCACTTAGTCGCCCAACTATAGGTCACCTTGACCCTTTATTTATTGGCATGATGGATGAACTTAAGCAGCTATTGAAATATGCCTTCCAAACTGAAAATGAATTCACAATTGCTGTCTCTGCGCCAGGTAGTGCGGGTATGGAAACTTGCTTTGTTAACTTGATAGAACCAGGTGAAAAAGTCGTAGTTTGCCGAAATGGTGTCTTTGGAGAACGCATGCGTGAAAACGTAGTACGTTGCGGTGGTGAAGCCATTTTAGTTGATGATGAGTGGGGTGCTCCTGTTTCTGTTGAAAAAGTCGAGCAGGCACTAAAAGCCAACCCTGATGCAGTTGCAGTGGCATTTGTACATGCAGAAACTTCTACAGGTGCACTTTCTGATGCTGAGGCTATTTCTCAGGTTGCAAGGCAGTATGATGCGCTTTCTATTGTTGATGCTGTGACTTCTCTTGGTGGTGTGCCCTTACTTGTTGATGAGTGGCAGTTGGATGCAGTTTATTCAGGTAGCCAAAAATGCTTGTCGTGTGTGCCAGGGCTATCTCCTGTGACCTTATCTAAAAAGGCAGTGGATAAAATACAAAAGCGTGAGACCCCTGTACAAAGTTGGTTTCTAGACCAAAGCCTTGTCTTAGGCTATTGGAGTGGAGAAGGGAAGCGTAGTTACCATCACACGGCTCCGGTAAATAGCTTATATGCACTACATGAATCCTTAGTTGCGCTTAAAAATGAAGGGCTTGAACAAGCTTGGGCAAGACATCAAAGCATGCACAATAAGCTAAAGGTTGGGCTTGAAAAACTAGGCTTTTCGTTTGTGGTGCCTGAAGGAAGCCGCTTACCTCAATTGAACGCTATTTATATACCTGAAGGCATTGATGAAGCTAAAGTTAGAGGAGACTTACTTGAACAGTACAACCTAGAAATTGGCGCAGGGCTGGGTTCATTAGCTGGAAAGGCTTGGCGTATTGGTTTAATGGGCTATGGTGCTAGAAATGAAAATGTTTCTCTATGCTTGAGAGCATTAGAAGAAGTAATGAACTAGGTGATTTAGCTATTTACATAGTTAGTGTTGGTAAATAGATACGTCACTTAAATAGACTAACCAGTAGAGCTGTCTCGTTTAAAGAAAAGCCCTTCCTACTAGTCATAGAGGAAGGGCTTTTTTGTATCATTTAGCTGAAGATACTGCCGTCGATACTGGTTGGTATTGTATTTGAGAAAAGTCTTTTAATGGGAACAAAAACTCGGCTTCTCTGCGTATTTGCTCAGCTTTACTTACCTCACCTATACCTTGGTATGCCAGGACCAAATTACTGTAGAATGCAGGTCTTGGCTTGCTTTTAATAATCTCTAATGACCAATCAATGTACGGCTGAATTAGCTCAGGATCGTTTTTATACAAACCTATATTTAAGTAAGTACTATAAACATCCCAATCAAACCTATCCTTCCAAACGACTGGGTTGGTGACTTGCTTCAGGATATCTGGGTTTTTAGGGCGTGATTGCTCAAATTTGGTCAATATATAATTCGTGTGCAATGCACTTAGCATGTAAAAGCCAACAAGTATCGGCAAAACTAAACTGGTAACCCGAAATGTTGTCTTATTAATCACACCAAAGCTTTTTTGAGAATAGCGTGAGACGCGTTGATCAACCCAGTAAAGCAAAATGATGAAAGTAATCCAGTGAACAGCTGAGTGATAAAATGGATATTCTAGCTGAGAATGCAAAACAATAGGGATGAAGAGGGCTAACATGGCCAACCGAGTGCCTTTACTCGCACTTGATATTCTAACAAGCACTAGCCCAGCTGCGAGAAAAATACCAATTAAGGGTAAAATTCCACCTTCTGCACCCCAGTAAAGTAATTCATTGTGAGGGTGATCCATTGCAGGTAATCCCGGGCGATAGCTGCTATTTAGCTGGTGCTGGCGTGCAGTATAAAGCGTATATTCAGATTCAAATTTGCCATAGCCGTAACCAGTCAATGGCTTTTCTGTCAGCATATCGAGAGTTTGGGGAAAGGTATAAGCTCTTGGGCTCTCTAAATGAGCTCTCTTAGAAGCTAGGCTGTCCCCTGTGTTTATAATAACAAAACCGATGGTAATCCCAACAACAGCAGAAATACACCATCCCAGAAAGCGTTTTGTTGTTGAAAATCGGTAGAGGTAAGGAAGAATAAGCAGAACCCCAATGATACTCGCTAGCCACCCAGTACGAGAGGCAATAATGATGAGCAGAGGAATAGTGACTGTTGGAATTATGTAAAGAAGGGCCGATTCACTGAGCTTATGGTTGTATTTGTGAGGTTGCCTGGCCAGTAAATAAGCTGAAAGCACAAGCCCTGTAGCAAGAAAACTTGCCATTACATTCGGCTGTTGGAAAATACCATAGGGTCTATTACTTATGGTGTTGTAGCCAAAGATATTCCCAGGCTCAAGGTGGAAAAATTGAACATAGCCAAAAATTGCTTGCAGTAAGACCGCTAGCACAATGAGCCACAGAAGGCGCTGCTTATGTCTATTACTGAAATGAAACTGTTGTAATAAAACGAAGAAAATAAAGCCTGTCCATAGCCCTGCTAGTCGGCCTGCTGCACCGGAAATGTCAGCATTGCTGTATAGGATTGGAGTGGTAAGTATTATACAACTGACAAATAAACCGATGGTCAATTTTGTGTAGCGAATTACACGGTTTGTTGCTAGTTGATAAAAGCCAATCGCCAAGCTGAAGCTGAGAGCGAACCAAGTAGTTGGATTAAAGGAGAGTGCTAAGCCTGAGCCTCCGGGGTTAGGCATGAAAAAATGCATAGCAAGAAGAAACACTACCGCTAAGGAAGCAAGAAATACTCGATTTAAAGGAAGAGCTTGAGTATTACGATCTAATTGTGTCCCGCTTTTATGTATTGTGACCATATATCCTAACCTTGGAAAAAGAAGAGCTTGCCTTATCAAGCAAGCTCTACACACTAACATTTTTTACTATTGCTCGCTGTCGGAGATTTACTCTCGACGATTATAGCTTTTTATAACTTTAACATGGGCTTAAGGAATCGAGCTGTATGAGAACCTTCGACTTGCGCCACATCTTCTGGTGTTCCTGATGCAATGATTTCACCACCGCCTTGCCCACCTTCCGGACCTAAATCAATAATCCAATCCGCTGTTTTGATTACATCTAAATTATGCTCAATGACGACAACCGTATTTCCATGATCTCTAAGCCTGTGTAAAACGACTAACAGCTGTTGAATATCGTGGAAGTGTAACCCTGTGGTTGGTTCATCTAAAATATAGAGTGTTTTTCCAGTATCGCGTTTGGACAGTTCTCGTGCTAGTTTGACACGTTGAGCCTCCCCTCCAGAAAGTGTTGTTGCCGCTTGACCTAATCGGATATATGAAAGCCCTACATCCATTAATGTTTGTAATCTTCTAGCTATTACAGGAACAGGCTTGAAGAACTCATGCGCATCTTCGACAGTCATCGCTAATGCTTCATCAATGGTTTTTCCTTTGTATCTGACTTCTAAAGTTTCTCGGTTATAGCGTTTACCTTTACAAACATCACAAGGAACATAAACATCAGGTAGAAAGTGCATTTCTACTTTGATGACGCCATCGCCTTGGCAGGCTTCGCATCGACCGCCCCTTACATTAAAGCTAAATCTTCCTGGTTTATAACCGCGAGAACGAGACTCTTGAGTGCCTGCAAACAATTCTCGGATTGGAGTGAAGATTCCCGTGTAAGTCGCTGGATTTGATCTTGGCGTTCTGCCTATTGGACTTTGATCGATGTCGATCACTTTATCGAAGTGCTCTAATCCTTTCATTTTTTTATAGGGAGCCGGCACTGCCGTGGTTGCACCATTTAATTGAGTATGTGCAACCTTAAAGAAGGTGTCATTGATTAACGTAGATTTACCAGAGCCCGATACACCAGTGATACAGCTAAATAACCCAACAGGTATCGTTGCGGTAATTTCTTTTAAGTTGTTACCAGTAGCTCCGATGATTTCGACCACTTTCTTTTTATCAATCGGCGTTCTTTTTTCTGGAATCGCAATTTCTTTTTTACCACTGAGATATTGACCTGTCAGTGAGTCAGGGTTTTCCATTATTTCAGCCATTGTCCCTTCAGCAACCACATGACCACCATGCACACCAGCTCCTGGACCAATATCTATGACATGGTCTGCACACCTGATTGCGTCTTCATCATGCTCAACAACCAATACGGTGTTGCCAAGATCTCTAAGGTGGATCAATGTTTTGAGCAAGCGTTCATTATCTCGTTGGTGGAGACCGATAGAAGGCTCATCTAAAACATACATTACCCCCATCAAACCAGCACCAATTTGGCTAGCTAAACGGATTCGTTGAGCTTCACCACCGGATAAGGTCTCAGCACTTCGTGAAAGGTTCAGGTAATTTAAGCCAACGTTAACTAGGAAATGCAGACGATCATTAATCTCTTTCATGATTTTTTCTGCTATTTGAGCGCGTTGACCTTCCAGCTTCAATGTTTGGAAAAAATGAAGTGCATCTGCAATGCTCAATTCTACAATTTCCGGTAAAGCGGTATCCGCAATAAAAACATTTCTAGCTTCTACTCTTAATCTTGTTCCGCCGCAGCTAGAGCAAGACTTAGTCGAAATGTATTTGGCTAAATCTTCACGAACAGCGCTCGATTCCGTATCGTGGTATCGACGCTCTAAGGTATTTAAAATACCTTCGAAAGGATGTCTTTTTAATCTGATATCACCGCGGTCATTGATGTACTTAAATTCAACCTCAGTATGCCCAGAGCCTTTCAAAATGATGTCTTTAGTCTTCTTGGGAAGTGAAGAAAAAGGAGCATAGAGATCGAAACCATAATGCTCAGATAAAGATGTGAGCATTTGGAAATAGTAATAATTCTTTTGATCCCAGCCTTTAATAGCACCTTCAGCAATACTTAATTTTTCATCTAAAATGACTCTGCTTGGATCAAAATACTGTTGAACACCTAAACCATCACATGTACCGCATGCTCCTGCGGGGTTGTTGAAGGAAAAGAGCCTTGGTTCCAATTCTTGCATGCTATAACCGCATTGGTTACATGCAAAGTTAGCAGAGAAGACTATTTCCTCTTGGTCGGTTTCATCCATCCATCCAGCTACTGCTATTCCACCAGAAAGTTCTAGTGCGGTTTCAAAAGATTCTGAAAGTCGCTGCTGTAGATCAGGGCGTACTTTAAAACGGTCAACGACAACTTCGATAGTGTGTTTTTTATGAAGTTCTAATGCTGGTGGATCGGATAGATCGCAAGTCTCACCATCAATTCGAGCGCGAATAAAGCCCTGAGCTGCAAGGTTTTCGAGCGTTTTAACATGCTCACCTTTACGTTCTTTCACAATCGGGGCGAGCAACATCATTTTAGAACCTTCAGGAAGTTCTAAAACTTTGTCTACCATTTGACTTATGGTTTGAGCTGCTAAAGGAGTGTGATGCTCCGGACATCGAGGCTCCCCAACTCTTGCATAGAATAAACGTAAGTAATCATAAACTTCAGTTATTGTACCAACTGTTGAACGCGGGTTGTGGGATGTTGACTTTTGTTCGATAGAGATTGCTGGAGATAAGCCTTCGATGTGGTCGACATCGGGTTTTTCCATGAGAGATAAAAATTGGCGAGCATATGCTGAAAGGGATTCAACATAGCGGCGTTGTCCTTCTGCATAGAGTGTATCGAACGCCAATGAGGACTTACCTGAACCTGAAAGCCCTGTGATAACAATCAATTTATCTCGGGGGATTGTCAGATTAATGTCTTTAAGGTTATGCGTTCTCGCGCCTCTAATTTCTATTTTATCCATCTCTACCGACCCTGTGTTTTTAGTGGGTAAAGTATTACATAGTGTGAGATTTGTGCAAAGTTTTACTGGATAAAAAAACAGTAAAAAGAAAGGCGACCAATTTGGTCGCCTTTATAATATTTATTAAAATATGAGTTTATGCTTCTTTTTTAGTTGAATGCTTATCTAACTCAACTTTTTTCTGGTCTTTTTTATACAAGTTCTCAAAGCAGTAATTAGTTGCTTCGATATAGCCTTCAACGCTACCACAATCGAATCGGTTACCTTTAAACTTGTAAGCAAGGACGCAGCCTGATTTTGCTTGTTTCAATAAAGCGTCTGTTATTTGAATTTCGCCGCCTTTACCCGGTTCAGTCTGTTCTATCAACTCAAAGATATCAGGTGTCAAAATATAACGACCAATTATTGCAAGGTTACTTGGTGCTGTACCTTGTTCTGGCTTTTCCACCATATTTTCAACACGATAAATATCGTCTTTGATCATTTCACCTGAGATCACGCCATATTTGTGAGTTTCATCTTCAGGTACTTCCTGTACAGCAACAATTGAACAGCGAAAGTGTTTATATAAAGCAACCATTTGAGCTAGAACGCCTTGCTGTTCATTTACACATAAATCGTCTGCTAGCACTACAGCAAAAGGTTCATCACCAACGAGTTCACGACCGGTTAAAATAGCATGCCCTAAACCTTTCATTTCACGTTGACGAATATAGGTGAAGTTAGCGGCTTCAATTGTTTCTCTGATATTGACCAACAGTTCTTCTTTGTTGGTACCACTGATTTGATGTTCAAGTTCGTAGTTCTTATCGAAATGATCCATGATCGAGTGCTTACCTCGACCGGTTACGATACACATACCATTAATCCCAGCTTGAATTGCCTCCTCTACGCCATATTCGATAAGTGGTTTATTGACCACTGGCATCATTTCTTTTGGCATAGATTTCGTTGCTGGTAAGAATCGTGTACCGTAGCCTGCTGCAGGGAAAAGGCATTTATTAATCATGGTAAGCTCTTTATCTATGGATGTTTTTATGTCTGAAATTCTAGCATATCCAATGTGAAATTTTCATGAGTATCAGAAAGCATTATTAATATTTCACTTAACTAAATTAAGAAAGTAAATTCTGATTTGCCCACGCAATGGCTTGAACTCGGTTTTTGACTGCTAGTTTTCTAAATATCTGATAAAGGTGCGATTTGACGGTGAACTCACTAATAAATAAATCGTCTGCTATCTGAATGTTTGATGAACCAGCTTGCAGGCACCGAAGTACTTGGAGCTCTCGAATCGTTAAGTCGACATTGGTTGGAGTGGTATTAGTATCCACAATATTTCGGTAATAAAAAAGAAGTTGGCTTGCAACTTGTCTAGGTAGCCAATTTTGACCGTCTATAATGGCATGCAACCCTTTTGCGATATCTTGTTGGTTACTGCCACTGTAAAATAAGCCCTTTAATATCCCAAAGACAATCAACTCCGCGGTTGTTAGCCTTTTCGTTACATTAAATAATATAATTTCATAGTGCTTCCAAATCACCGGAAGGTTTTCATAGTGATTGAGTAAATTATCGAATTGTTTGTGATCGACAAGTAAAATTCTGTTTCTTTGCTTTTGGTTCACTAACAGCAGTTCATTAGGTGTAATCAGTTGCAATGGTACTGACATATGTTTCTTTATTTGATCCACATGCAAATAAACACTTTCAGGGTCTAAACATAAAAAATGAATAGTACGAGCATAACTGGATTGTTTCATTGAATAACCTTTGGAATGAGCAGTCAGAATACGTTGGCATTCAATTGTTCCATTCTCCATACGAGACTTAATGACTTGCGTTGCATATCAATGCGAAAAGTAAATGTGTGGTTTGTTAGTTGCTTTTTGAGTTACACACCTCTGAAAATCATGATTTATTAGGCTTTTATTTTTTGGTTTCTGACAAGTGTCGGATTGCGATTTATCAGTGTAGAAAAGCATGCTATTCTTGGTCGCTAAAAATTTTATGACACTATGAATTTAGACGGAGCAAATCATGGCTAGCCGTGGAGTTAACAAAGTTATATTGGTGGGTAACCTAGGTAATGACCCAGAAATTCGTTACATGCCAAATGGTGGTGCGGTAGCGAACATTACGATTGCAACGTCAGAATCATGGCGTGACAAAGCAACAGGCGAGCAACGCGAAAAAACAGAATGGCACCGTGTTGCTTTGTTTGGAAAGCTAGCCGAAGTGGCTGGTGAGTACTTGCGTAAAGGTTCTCAAGTTTACATTGAAGGTCAACTTCAAACTCGTAAATGGCAAGATCAGAGCGGTCAGGATCGTTACACTACAGAAGTTGTTGTTCAAGGCTTCAACGGTGTAATGCAAATGCTTGGTGGTCGTGCGCAAGGTGGTGCTCCTGCTCAAGGCGGTATGGGGCAACAGCAACAAGGTGGTTGGGGTCAACCGCAACAACCTGCTGTTCAGCAGCAACAACAGCAGCAATATAATGCTCCTGCTCAACAAAAGGCACCGCAGCAAGCACCTCAACAAGCTCAGCCGCAATACAATGAGCCACCTATGGATTTTGATGACGATATTCCGTTCTAAATCTCACATTTTTAATTAAATGTAATCGAAGATTCATTGCTAAGAATGGAAAAGCCGCGTTCATCGCGGCTTTTTGTTATCCAAAGTTGTTCACGCTTTGTTTACAACTGCATCTATAGTATAAGTAGCAATACGGTATAGTGTGAGTTGAAAAGGATTTCGTTATTCATGAGATATACCCCAACGCTGAAGTTGAGCACAAGATTAATTGCATTTGTCACTGTTATCGTTATTAGTGCAATGTTTATCCTCTTTATTGGGGGAACATTATCTTTTAAGCGAATAGGTCAGGAATACTTAAATCATTATTTGGTGGGTATTGTTGAAGTCGTGGATAAAGAAATGGAAGATCCCGATGCCGCCTATTCTATGCAGCGCTGGATGCCTAAAATGTTGCAAGCAAGCAACATTGTTGAAATGACCCTTTCAAACTCAACTGGTATTGTGTACCGGTTCAAAAATACGTCCCCCAGAATTGATTCAAATCGTCTTTATGAAGAAACATTTACCCTAGATCGGAATGAAGGCTATCAAATATCATTTAAAGCACTCCCTCCCTATATAGGTTACAGCTATTCGTTAGAAGCTATGTGGTCTATTACCCTAGCCGTTGCTCTTATCATTTTTTGCTTAGCTCGGGGGGTTCAATGGCTAAAAGAGCAATTACTTGGCTCTGAAATGTTAGAAGAACGTGGTCGTATGATCTTAGCTGGGCAAGTTGAAGCCCATGCCAAAGGAGATTTAAGAGAGTGGCCTTATACTGCTAGTGAAGCTTTAGATGTGCTTATTGATGAGCTACAAGATGCTCGTCAAGAACGAAGCCGCTTTGATACTTTCATACGAACACAAACCTTCCTCGATAAGCTCACAGGAACGGCTAACCGAGTATTGTTTGATAATAAGCTTGAATCAGCACTATTAGAAAGTGGGGCGAGAGGTGGCATTCTCTTAATCCGTCTCGAAGAGTGGGAACAAATCTGTGAAGAAAATGACAAGCATGTCGCGGATGAATTTATTATTGAAGTTGGTGGGATACTCTCGAATATTGTTCAGCGTTATCCTGATGTTATCTTTTCTCGATATTATGATGCAGATTTTGCGGTATTCATTCCCCATCAAGGCAGTAAAGACATTGCTTCATTAGCATCCCAATGTCTAAGGCAGCTTGAAAAAGTAACACCACCTAAGCCTCTAGATTCGGATAATTGGTGCCATATTGGTGTCACTATGTATTGGGAAGGTGAGCGACATAGCTTAATAATGGATGAAGCCGAGACAGCATTAAAAAGTGCTCAGTTAGAACAAGTTAATAATTGGAGTCGTTACCCTAAAAAAAGTAGGAGTGAATTCGACAGAGGCAGTGTTCGCTGGAGAACATTATTTGATACTGCGCTACAACCGAATAATTTAGTCATTTTCACACAACCTTGCTACTTGCTTTCAAATATCAATCAGCCAGTAGAGTTACATCAAGAAGTATTTGCCCGAATTCAAGATCCTGAGAAAGGTCTATTAAAGGCTTCGCGATTTATGTCGGCGATTGAGCAGGTGGGGTATGAATCTCAGATGGATAGATCTATCCTTATGTTATTGCTTAATAAGTTGAAAGATTCACCTCAATCAATATGTTACTCTATAAACTTGAATGTTGTGCCGTTTTCCAACAAACGGTATTTCAAATGGTTTAGAAATGAGTTATTACAGCTAACAACTACAATGCGAAGCCAATTGAGCTTTGAGTTTCCGGAAGGGCGTTTAATTCAGCACCTTGATTACATGAGACCTGTAGTGAAAATGCTTTCAGGGCTGGGCTGTACTGTTATTGTCGGTCAAGCAGGTAGAACGATTGTAAGCACTCATTATATTAAAGACCTAAAGGTTGATTATTTAAAGCTGCATAGAAGTTTGATCAAAAAAATAGATCGCAGACACGAAAACCAATTGTTTGTTAGAAGCCTGATTGGGGCGTGTGGAAGTTCTTCAACTAAAGTTATTGCTGTAGGTGTTGAAAGTAAGCAAGAACAAGAAACTTTGATTGAACTAGGTGTACATGGCTCACAAGGGCGATATTTCTCAGAAGAGAGACAAATTATTCCTGCTCCTCAACTTGAATCTGTGGTTAAGTTAGGGCGAAGAAATCGATGGCGTAAGAGTAAGTAATTAGACAATGAACTTAAAATCGATATTAGATAAAATTAAGCCGACTAAAGGAAAAAGCCAAGCTCAGACCGTTATGGTTCAGCCTGAGGCTGTCTACGCGTCATCGAATGAAGAACCCCCTGCACCTTTAGTTACTTCTACACAAAATGGCGATTGGGAGTCCGCGCTTGAACTACAGTTAAAAAGCGAAGGGTTTAAAGGCAATAAAGCTCGAATAATTCTGGGTTCAACTTTTTATCAAACGTACCAAATTGAAAAGCCAGAAGTTCCAGAAAGCGAATGGCCGGTCGCGCTTCCGTTTTTATTAAAAGATTTGATCAGTGAAAAAGTGACAGAGATTGTTGCTAATGCTGTCGCACTCCCTACAAGCAATAAGTTACAAGTCTATGTCCTGCCTAAAAAGATACTCAATAAACTTGTTCATATCTCAAACGAATCAGGTATTGAACTTGAATGTGTCGTGCCTGAAGATGAGATTTGGGGGCATGCCGCTGGCGAATTATCTAACTTCATTTTACTTCAGCGCAGTAAAAATGGTCACTTTAAACTTGGTGCGTATGTAGAGCATACAGTTTGTTTCCAACGAACTATTCGTAGTGTTACCCCCCCGTTAACTGGTGTTGCGTCGAGTGCACTTCAACTTGATGGTCTAGCTCTTGAGTTACAGCGTTCAATTGATTACCTGTCTTCCCAAATAAAAGGCACGCAGCTTCATCAACTTAAGATCTGTTGTGATGAAGAAGATGAAGAAGAACTACAAAATGTATTAAATGATACGCTGAGTTCCCAAGTATCTCGATTAACAGAAGTGAACAGAGAAAGTTCTGGAAGCTTTCTTATTGCAATTGCTGAGACAATCCCAGATACGAAGGTCAACCTATATCCAACTCACCTTCGTCCTAAGAAAGAATACTTTACACTGGCGAACGTCGTTGGGAGTTGGCTGGCGATCATTATAGTTTCTTTAAGTAGTTATGCTTATGTTCACTTTGAAGCCGAATCTTTAAATAAAAAATTAGTTATTGAAAGGGCTGAATCCCGAAGCCTCAATCAACAAGTGAGCCAATTGAAAGCAGAACTTGTGCAGCATAAACCTTCGCCTGAAAAAGTCGCAGCAGTTGCTCGGTTAAAGCGTGAGATTCAGTCGAAGCAAGATGCGTTAACTGCGGTTGGAGAATATGATGAGTCTCAAAAAATTGGTTACTCTGGAGTGATGACAGCATTGGCTCAGCTTGGTCGTAATGACATCTCGGTTTCACATATTTATATGAGTAGTGATACTTTAGATTTAGCGGGCTACGCTCGAAATGCTGATGTTATTCCTAATTGGGTTGGTCAGTTTAAAGGGCAAATGGACTTAGTCGGTCGTGCCTTTGAAACACTTAAAATAGGCAGAACGGAACAAGATATCATTACTTTTGAATTACGTACTCGTAGGGAGAAACAGTAATGCAGCAGTGGACGGTAATCAGCGATAAGTTTTTAGCATTGAGTTCACGAGAGAAGTGGTTAGTGACATTGTGTGGTGTTATTGGTTTGTCTTTAGTGCTCTTTACTTTGGTGTTTGAGCCGGCTTATAAAAGCTTACAAGCGAGTAAAATTGAGCATCGGAATTTGGTTCAAGGTAACCAAAGGTTACAAGGTGAGCTTTTAGTATTGCAAGCGAAGTTGAAAAGAAACCCCGATAAAGACATTGATATTGAGTACAAAAATCTATTAGTTCAAAGTCAAGACCTATCGATGAAATTAGCTGAAGTGATTGATGGTCTTATTACTCCAACTCAAATGACAGATTTGCTTGAAAGTGTTTTATCTTCAGGCAAAAAATTAAAATTAGTGTCATTGGAATCATTAAAGCCTGAGTCCATTTCAAATCAAAAATCTGCAAGTGATCAGTCAGGGTACTTCCTCCACCCGGTTCGTATGGAGCTCACTGGGAGCTATTTTGATATCGCAGCTTACCTGCAGGCGTTGGAGGCTTTACCTGTTCAGTATTATTGGCGAAACTTTCAATACACAGTTGAAGAGTATCCAAATGCTAGGCTAGTTTTTGAAGTTTATACCTTAGGCACAAGGCAGGAGTTTATCGGTGGTTAAAGTATTAGCATTTATGGTCTTGGTGACTTCTCAAATTGCGTGGGCAGAGCAAGACCCAACTGCACCACTAGGTTGGATGGTACCTAATCAACCCCAATCTAAACCTGTACAAAAGAAATCAGTGAACTATCGACTGCCCATATTACAAAGCATTGTTTGTAAAGGTGAACAACCTTGTTATGCCGTATTGAATGATGAAATACTTTCTCAAGGTGAGGCTGTTCGAGGCTATCGAATAAAAGAAATAAACCCAGAATACGTCACTCTGCAGAGAAACTCTAAACAGTGGAAGTTGGAAATGTTCTCTTTAGATATTAAGAATAATTAAGGTTTGAGTGAAAAAATGCGAAAACTTGTCGTTGCAATCATAATCTCATCTTTAGCTGGCTGTTCAATGGGGCATCGTGATCCTGTTGAAATCAAAGAAGCCCTAAATGAATCTATTAATGAAGCTAACAGTCGAGCACTACAAGAGCTTCCATCGTCTGTACAAGATGATTTAATGCCTGAATTAGAGGCGGATACTGGTGGACGTAATACTGAGCTCGTTAAACGCTTTCGAATCCAAGCAAAAGATGTCGATGCTCGTACATTTTTTGCGAGCTTAGTGAAAGGAACTGAGTTTAGCGCAGCGATTCACCCAAGTGTCTCTGGTCGAGTTACGGTAAACCTAACAGACGTAACGCTTGATGAAGTCTTGAGTGTTATACAAGACATGTATGGTTATGATATTGAAAAGCGTGGCAAAGTCATTCAGATCTATCCAGCAGGCTTACGTACGGTCACTATTCCGGTTGATTACCTGCAAGTAAAGAGAACTGGACGTTCATTAACGACTATAACTACAGGCACGGTAAGTAATTCAGATTCTAGTTCTTCGAGTTCTAGCTCAAGTTCAAACTCGAACTCTTCTAACTCATCAAACTCTTCATCAAGCAGTACCGCTACTGGCGGAACTGAAATTGAAACGACCTCAGAAAGTGATTTTTGGCCTCAGCTAGAAACGGCTGTTTCTCAACTTATTGGTTCTGGTGATGGTCAAAGTGTAGTGGTTACACCGCAAGCGAGCGTTATTACCGTAAGGGCGTATCCAGACGAGATTCGAGAGGTGCGTCAATTCCTAGGTATTTCCCAGAAGCGTCTACAGCGTCAGGTGATACTTGAAGCTAAGATTCTAGAAGTGACATTAAGTGACGGCTATCAGCAAGGAATTAACTGGACGAAAATGTTCTCGTCTGGTGGTACAAATTACACGATTGGTGCTGGATCTATAGTTAAAGATACCGCCGGTGCTATTGTACCTTCAACTCTTCCTGGTCTAGATGCTATTGGCGCGGCACTTGGGGGACAGTCCAATATTGTGATCTCCAGTGGCAGTTTTGAAGCTGTGCTGAGCTTTATGGATACTCAAGGTGACTTAAACGTACTCTCTAGCCCAAGAGTGACTGCTTCCAATAATCAAAAAGCCGTAATTAAAGTCGGTACTGATGAATACTATGTGACTGACCTATCAAGCTCTGTTGGCAGCGGAGATAATGCGAACGTGGCACCTGAAGTTGAATTGACGCCGTTTTTCTCTGGTATATCTCTTGATGTGACTCCGCAAATTGATGATAAAGGGAACGTATTTTTACATGTACATCCAGCAGTTATTGAAGTGGAAGAAGAGACCAAGCAGCTTAACTTAGGTTCATCTACGGGTGATGTTATTTTGCCTCTTGCTAAAAGCTCTATTCGTGAATCAGATTCAGTGATTCGAGCTCGAGATGGTGATGTAGTTGTGATCGGTGGCTTGATGAAATCGAATAACTCCGAAATAGTGTCGAAAGTTCCTTTCTTAGGTGATATTCCAGCTCTAGGGCATCTATTTAGAAATACTTCTCAAATCACTCAAAAAACAGAACTTGTGATCTTGTTAAAGCCGACGATTGTTGGTGTTAATACATGGCAAAAAGAGTTAGAACGCTCTCGTGATTTGCTTCAACAGTGGTTTCCTGATGAAGAGTAGAGGTTAATTCTACTGAATGTATCAATCTCACTTTGGTTTTGAGCGTCAGCCCTTTGCGTTAACGCCTAATACGGACTTGTTTTACGGATTGCCTCCTCATTTTGAGGCAATTCAAACCGTAATCTCAGCATTAAAGATGGGAGAAGGGGTTATCAAAGTCACTGGTGAAGTAGGGACTGGTAAGACAATGGTTTGCAGAATGTTAGTTAACCATCTGCAAGAATCATCAGCACTTATTTACCTACCTAACCCTGTATTATCCGGTGCTGATTTAAGACAAGCAGTCGCGACAGAATTAGGCTTGAGCATTGAGAATGAAGTGACAATTGTCGATGAAATTCAGCACAAGTTGATTGAGCTGCATAAAGTAGGAAGAAGGGCTGTTGCGGTGTTAGATGAGGCTCAGGTTCTTTCTGATGAAACGCTGGAAACGCTGCGATTATTTGGCAATTTAGAAACTGAAGATGAAAAATTACTTCAACTTGTTTTGCTAGGACAACCGGAGTTAGATGAGCGGCTAGAAGCCCATCATTTACGGCAATTTCGGCAAAGGATAAGTTTTAGCTCTAAGCTGAGATCATTAAAACTTGATGAAACGGTAGCCTATATTGGTAACCGTATTGAAAAATCTGGCGGGAATGATGATGTGTTTACGTTGAGCCATAAAAAAGCGATATGGCGCTCTTCTCGTGGGATACCAAGACTAATCAACCAACTTTGTCATAAAGCACTCTTACTTTGTTATAGCGAGCAGAAAGATAAAGTTGAGAATCAACATTTATTTATAGCAATGCATGAAACCTATGATGTGGCTAAGCCTAAATTTAAAACCCCAATGTTGTGGGGATGGGATTAACTATGAGTGTTATTAACAACGCTTTATCTGAGCTATCTAAGAAAGACGCATCGCCCTCGATAGAGGCGGCGGTCATTCCACCAGTGAAAGGGCGCTCTCCATGGGTTTGGGTTGCTGCCGGTTTTGGGATTAGTTTAACTGTCGGAGGGTGGGCGATATCTCAGTCACCAACCATTGACTATACTGATTCAATTTCGAATTCCGCTCCTACTCAATCAAGCATGCAAGTAGAAGAGATTTCAAGTCGTGTTATCACACCTATCACTCAAAAAATTATTGTGCCGGCATCTTTGTCTGATTCTCAAGAGATCGTATTAGCTGCAGACCCTGCTAAAGGTATCATCAAGGAAAATAAAACAACGAACCTTAAACCAGTCGTTGTGGAACAAAAGAAAGCAGAACCCACTTCTAATCAGTCATCTGAAAAAAGAAAAGAAGTGACACCTGCACTTGTGGCAAAAGTGGCTCAGAAAGACACACCTCAAGTCACTTCCCTCACTAAAGCAGCTAAGCCAAAACAAACTTCTGAAGTAACTACAAGCACAGAGGGGCAAAGTAATGCTTCATCCGCAATTCTTATAGAGCAAGTCGAGCTTACACCTGAGCAGTTAGCTGATAATGCGATTGGTCGGGCTAAAAAAGCATTAGATGGTAATGACTTACTCACTGCGCTGACCAGTTATACTGAAGCGCTGCGCTATACGCCTCGTAATGAAGATGTGAGACAAAAGCTTGCCATACTTTATTTTGGTAAAGGTGATACACGTAAAGCTTATGAGCTACTGCAAACTGGTATTCGTTTGAATACAGACAGTGAAGGGTTACGACTCGGCTTATCTAAGTTGTTAATTAAGGCAAATCAGTCTGAAGCGGCTTTAAGCCCGCTAGTCCACCTTCCACCTAAACCAAGTAAAGACTATTTATCAATGCGTGCCGCTTTAAGCCAAAAAGCTCAGCAAGAACAGATGGCGCTAGAAAGTTATCAAGAGTTAGTCAACATTGATGGTGATAATGCGCGCTGGTGGCTAGGGCTAGGCATACAGCAAGAGCGTCAATTTGATTTAACTGGTGCGACTCACTCGTATGAGCAAGCCTTAGTCAGGGTTGGGATCTCATCTCAATCACAGAACTTCGTCCGTGACAGGTTAAAAATATTGAAAGATTTAGAGGGAACGACGAGTGCAAATTAGATTAAGAAAGCGCCTTGGTGACTTATTAGTTGAAGAAGGGATCATCACAGAACCCCAAGTTCAGCAGGCATTAGCTGCTCAAAAGAGTACTGGTCGGAAGTTGGGTGATGCACTTATTGAGCTGGGTTTTTTATCTGAACAACAAATGCTGACTTTCTTATCGCAGCAGTTAGATATTCCACTTATCGATTTAAGTCGTGCCAATGTTGATATTGATGCTGTACAGCTTTTACCTGAAGTTCATGCTCGTCGATTAAGAGCGTTAGTCATTGGTCGTAATGGCGATACCTTAAGAATTGCTATGAGTGACCCCGCCGACTTGTTCGCTCAAGAATCGTTATTAGGTCAACTTGGTGATTATGCTATAGAGTTCGTTATAGCACCTGAAAGGCAGCTTGTTGACGGCTTCGATCGTTACTATCGTCGAACAAAAGAAATTGCTTCATTTGCTGAGCAATTGCAAGCAGAGCATCAGGTAACGGAAGCTTTCGATTTTGATATCACTGATGAAGATAGTGATGAAGTTACCGTCGTAAAATTGATTAACTCTTTATTTGAAGATGCTATTCAAGTGGGTGCCTCGGATATCCATATTGAGCCTGATGCTAATGTATTGCGACTGCGTCAACGTATCGATGGTGTGTTGCATGAAACGCTCTTAAATGAAGTCAACATAGCGTCGGCGTTAGTTCTACGTTTAAAGTTGATGGCAAATCTCGATATATCTGAAAAGCGTTTGCCTCAAGATGGTCGATTTAACATTCGTGCAAAAGGTCAATCGGTTGATATTCGTATGTCGACTATGCCAGTACAGCATGGTGAATCGGTTGTGATGCGTTTGCTTAATCAATCTGCGGGTTTAAGAAAATTAGAAGAATCAGGTTTACCTGCGGATTTACTTGTAAGGTTAAGGTCTCAATTACGTCGTCCTCATGGAATGATCTTGGTTACAGGCCCAACGGGGTCGGGTAAAACAACCACTCTTTATGGTGCTTTAACGGAACTTAACCAAGCAAGTAAGAAAATCATTACAGCGGAAGATCCCGTTGAGTATCGCTTACCACGTATTAACCAAGTTCAGATTAATCCTAAGATCAACTTAGATTTCTCTAATGTGCTACGAACATTCTTACGTCAGGATCCCGATATTATTCTTATTGGTGAGATGCGTGATCATGAAACGGTAGAGATAGGTTTAAGAGCCGCACTGACTGGTCACTTAGTTTTAAGTACTTTACATACCAACGATGCAGTTGATAGTGCTCTGCGTATGATGGATATGGGAGCACCTGGTTACTTGGTTGCAAGTGCCGTTCGGGCAGTAGTAGCCCAGAGACTGGTGAGAAAGGTTTGTACTGATTGTAAAGTTGATGATGAATTAGATGAAGCGAGAAAGCAGTGGCTGAATGTTCGTTTCCCCAATCAATCGTCTGCATCCTTTACTAAAGGTCGAGGTTGTCAGAACTGCAATCTGACAGGGTATAAAGGTCGAATTGGTGTATTTGAAATGTTGGAATTAGAACATCACATGATGGACGCACTAAGAGCAAATGATGCTGTTGGTTTTGCTCATGCTGCTCGCCAATCTAAAAACTACAAACCGTTATTGGCATCCGCAATGGAGTTGGCATTGCAAGGCATTGTGAGTTTAGATGAAGTGATGAATTTAGGTGAAGGAGATGCATCAGGCTCAGCCGATGCTATCTTGCTTTAGGAAGGTAAGTTATGCCAACGTATCGCTATGTCGGTCGAAGTTCAGATGGAAGCCAAGTTTCAGGTCAAGTGGAAGCTAACTCTGAAGATCTAGCTGCAGAAAGCTTGATGGGGAAAGGTATTATTCCTACCTCTATTTCGCTGGGAAGCAGCGGTTCGATGCTTAATATGGATGTATCGGCTTTATTTACGCCGAAGGTACCGCTAGAGGTGCTCGTCTTATTTTGTCGACAGCTATTCAGCTTGACCAAAGCTGGCGTTCCGCTTCTTCGATCAATGAAAGGCTTAACGCAAAATTGTGAAAATAAGCAGCTAAAATCAGCCCTTGAAGAAGTAGTAGCTGAGCTGACAAATGGTCGTGGGTTATCTGCCTCAATGCAGATGCACCCTAAAGTATTCACCCCCTTATTTGTTTCTATGATCAGTGTCGGTGAAAATACCGGTCGCTTAGACCAGGCATTATTACAACTTGCAGGATATTACGAGCAAGAAGTGGAAACGCGAAAACGAATAAAAACAGCAATGCGATACCCAACCTTCGTGATCAGTTTTATTGTGATTGCTTTGTTTGTTTTGAATGTAAAAGTAATCCCACAGTTTTCAAGCATGTTCAGCCGGTTCGGAGTTGATTTACCTCTCCCTACCCGTATTTTGATTGGCATGTCTGATTTCTTTGTAAATTATTGGGGGCTGCTTGTTGGTATTATATTTGGTCTTATCTTTGCTTTTAAAACCTGGAAAGGAACAGATAAAGGCTTAGAAACTTGGGACAAATTCCGCTTAAAAATGCCCGTTATTGGCGGGGTTGTGAATAGAGCCCTATTGTCTCGATTTTCTCGAACTTTTGCTTTAATGCTAAAAGCGGGTGTACCTCTTAACCAATCTTTATCATTATCGGCAGAGGCTTTAGATAACCGATTTTTAGAGTTACGAGTACTCGAAATGAAAGCCGCAATTGAGGCGGGAAGCACGGTTTCTTCGACGGCAATTAATAGTGAAATATTTACCCCTTTGGTTATTCAAATGATTTCGGTTGGTGAAGAAACTGGTCAAATCGATGAGCTACTTTTAGAAGTATCAGATTTTTACGATCGAGAAGTGGACTACGACCTAAAAACATTAACAGCAAGGATCGAACCTTTTTTGCTTGTCATCGTTGCAGGCATGGTATTGATTCTAGCCCTAGGTATTTTCTTACCTATGTGGGGAATGTTAGACGCAATTAAGGGCTAAGCTATTATTTTTGAGCAACGCCGCGCGCGGTTTGTTATATGGTTTTCATTAATCGTTATTTTATTAATGACCTTGATGAGTGCTTGGCAATCTGTTGAAGAAGAAGCAACAAATACTGCTGTGATTGTCGCGAGTAAGCGAATGCTGGAGAGAGCAAATTTATTTAAGCAACAATATTTATTGTATGGAAAGAAAAATATAGCGGAAACTAGCGATGAAATTCACTATAGCAATACGGGGTGGCTTTTACCGATAGCAGAAGACAGCCGGAGCTGTGATTTTTGGCTTTCTCAGCTTTATCCCAAAAAACAGATTTTAGGAGTAGGCTCCCCTATTATCGAAGATATGAGTGATCAAACGCAGTTTCATTGTCGTTATCATTATACAAATAAGTATCAAATTGATGTGCAGCTCAATCAAGAGCGTTTTAATATAAAGGCCAATATATTGGCTTTATGATTTTTTGACAGTATTTGATGTTTCATATACATGCGTAAATGTATAATATGTTATACCAATTAGATGAGTAGGTAGAAAAATGATTAAAAATCAAAAGGGTTTCTCCCTTGTCGAATTAGTTGTTGTGATAGTTGTTGTTGGTTTATTAGCAGTTGCAGCCCTTCCTAAATTTTTGGATGTGACTGATGAAGCAAAAAAAGCAAGCATAGAAGGTGTCGCAGGTGGCTTTGCTACTGGCGTATTATCAGCAAGAGCACAATGGGAAGCCGAAGCTAGACCTTCAGAAACCATTGGTGGTGAAGTGTACAATACGGTAAATTATGATGGTGTCGACTTTTGGTTAACAAGATCAAAAGACAGTGGCAATGTTGATACTGATTTCCGTGATGGCTACCCATGGGCTTTGAATGAGAACTCGACTTCTTTCCCTGGAAGCATTACAGATACAGCATGTGTCGAATTAATGGATAATCTACTTCAAAATCCGCCTAAAGTTGGTACTTTGACTGAAGTAGCAAGTAGTGAAAATTTCAAGTATTCGGCGCAAGCGGATAGTGAAAACTCTTACTGTACTTATATTCAATTAGAAGGCAGTACGGAGCATCAATTCGTTTACGAAATTAAAACTGGTCGTGTGACCGTAACTTTGCAGTAACCCTGCTTATATTGAAACATAGAGAGAGTCCAACTATGAAAAAACAAGGCGGTTTCACCCTAATTGAGTTAGTGGTAGTAATTGTTATTTTAGGTATTTTAGCAGTAACTGCTGCACCTCGCTTTCTGAACCTGCAAGACGATGCTCGTGCTTCTTCTTTACAAGGTTTGAAAGGTGCTATCGATGGCGCTGCCGGTATTGTTTATGGTAAAGCGGCTATTGATGGTGTTGAAGCTTTAGCTGGTGGGGAGGCAAGTGCTGCAGTAGAAAATATTACTACCGCATTTGGCTATCCGACTGCTGATGATGACGGTATTGTTTCAGCTGTAACTGGTCTTAATACAGATTGGTCACAAGTGACTGTATCTGGTGCTTCAGCAACTAGTATTAGTTTCGGTTTCAATACAACTGATGAAACTTGTATCGTGACATATCAACAGGCAACCGGTACAACAGCTGCCTCTGCTGCAACTACTTCTGTTACACAAGGTGCTGGCTGTCAGTAATCTTTAGTAAAAGGCTGGTATTGACCAGCCTTTTCTTTATCTATTCCTTCTAAACATATACACCAGCTTACACGCCTTTTTTCATTTTACCTTATAATCTAGATATACAAATTAATCACTTAGGGCTTATATGGATCTAAAGTCAAACAGCGGTTTCACCTTAGTGGAATTAATTGTAGTGATTCTTTTACTCGCGATTATTTCAGCGGTTGCCATAAGTCGCTTTGGTGGACGTCAGAGTTACGAACTGTATGCTCTGCAAGAGCAGGTTTCTTCTATTGTTCGGCAAGTTCAGTTAAATCGAATGCAATCAAATATGGATATGTCAGCTTCTGGCGCTGAAGATTTACGTTTGGTGGCTGAGAACAATTGCATCGGTTCACAATCTGCTTGTTCAAAATTATCTGAAACGAGAAGTGATGTTATCACTAGTGATAACTATAGCTTTTCATCTGTACCAGCATCGAACTCTTCTTCTCCAATTGAATTCAGCCTTTTAGGCAATCCAGAAAATACAGCCTCGTCAGGCGTTCAAGTTACAATCTCATCAAATAATACTTCAGACAGAGCTTGGGTTTGCATTAATTCTCAAGGGTTTGTTTATCCAAGTAATCAGGTATGCCCATGAACATAAAGAATGGGAAGAGCGGCTTCACACTCATCGAATCCATTATTGTGATTGTACTTTTGGGTTTTGCAATGCTCGCATTCTCAACATTTCTTGCTCCGCAATCTGCGCTTTCAGGGCAAGTGAATTATTCCAATCGAGCGTCTGCACTGGGTCAGAGCATTATGACGGATCTTCTCGCTCGAGATTATGGGTCAGTAAGCTCCGGAACACCGATAGTTCTTGGCAGCTCTTATACTAATTTTAATGTAAATCTAACGGTTGATGACAATAACCCAACGGCTTCAATGCAAAAAATGACGCTAATAATTACCGCCAGTAATAACCCTCCTATTACGTTAGTTGCCTTTAAAGGGGAGTACTAATGAAAGTTAAAGGCTTTACGTTGATAGAGATGATTTTGGCAATTGTGATTTCAAGTATAGTCATGCTTGGGGTTGCTAACTTTACGGAATTAGGGATGAGAGGCTATTTCGGTTCTGTAGAGCGTTTTCGGTTACAAACGGAAGCTAGGTTTGTGCTAGAGAAGCTGTCCCGCGAAGTGAGACATGCAGTACCCAATATATTCCCATCAGCAGTGAGCAGTGGCTGTGTTTCCTTTTACCCGATTGTCGATTCAGGTTTTTATGCGGTTTCAGGAAGTGATATTAATTTTTTAGTTAGTGATGCAGGGGCAACCAGCGCATCATTACAATCCATGTCTTTAGTTATCAACCCTACGCAACCTCACACAGCTGTGAGTGGCGGCGTCAATAATGTATTTTCTCTTAGTGGTATCACATCACTACCCTCGGAAGATTTCTTCACTATACCTAGTGGTGCAACTAGTCTCATTGGTGGATCTGTGAGCAACAGGCATTATGTCTTTGATGAAAATAATCTAGTCGAATACTGCCTTGCTGCTAATAATCTAATGACTAGAAATGGCATAATTATAAGCGACCGAATTGTCGTCGATAATAGTGTTTTGAGTTATCAGCCCGCGACTGTGCAAAGCAATGGGTTGGTAGAAGTGATTCTAGAATTTGAAGAAAATAACGAATCGACAATGTTTGAGCAAGATATACAGGTGATCAATGTCCCGTAAATCAAATCAAGAAGGCAGTATGCTGATCATTGTTATTTTCATCATTGTGGTGCTTGGTTTTCTTGCCGCGAGTTTGAGCCGAACGAGTTGGTCAGATAATGATTCAAATACCAGAACAGTTTTGGGAACACAAGCTTGGCTGTTAAGCCATTCAGTGAATGAGTATGTTATGACGCAATTTTATCCTGATCCCGATCCGTTATCTTCTTCAGCAGTCTCTACTGTTTGTATTGATCCTATGCCGGGAGCTGTTATTACGGTTGCAAACAACATAGTTGCTGAGTCTGCAATGAACTGTTCTCTTAACCAACTACAATGTTCAAGCCGGGGTGAGTTAGATGGTTTGGTTTTTTATGTTTTAGAGTCATCGGTTATTTGTGGTTCAGGAATTAGCCAAGTCCAACGAAATCAAGAAGTGTGGGTGAGGGAATAATAAAGTGATACACCATGACTAAGATACACTTGAGAAGAAGAACCTTGATCTATTGTTACGTTTGGTATTTATCGAGGTAGTGATCGAGTCATTTTCCGTGGAGAAAGTGGGCTCATTGGTCAGTAATAAATATAAAATTTAGCGGTTAAGTAAGGAATCTGTCAGAAATTGCGGGTTTCAGTCCATGTTTATACTTCAATGCCTTGCCGTGACAGCAAGGCATTGGTACATTTAGTGCAATTTTTGTCTTCTAATTCTTGCAGGATGAGCGAAGAATATGTTTAAAAAACTTCGTGGCATGTTTTCAAACGACCTATCGATTGATCTAGGTACAGCCAATACCCTTATTTATGTTAAAGGCCAAGGCATTGTTCTTGATGAGCCTTCCGTTGTAGCTATTCGCCAAGATCGTGCGGGTTCTGCAAAAAGTGTTGCAGCTGTTGGTCACGCTGCTAAGCAAATGCTTGGTCGTACTCCAGGTAATATTTCTGCTATTCGTCCAATGAAAGATGGCGTTATTGCAGACTTTTACGTAACCGAAAAGATGCTTCAGCACTTTATCAAACAAGTGCATGACAACAGCGTACTTAAACCAAGCCCGCGTGTTTTGGTTTGTGTTCCTTGTGGTTCAACGCAAGTTGAGCGTCGTGCTATCCGTGAATCAGCGCTAGGTGCTGGTGCTCGTGAGGTTTATCTTATCGATGAGCCAATGGCCGCAGCGATTGGTGCTGGCTTGCGTGTATCTGAACCAACGGGTTCAATGGTTGTTGATATCGGTGGTGGTACAACTGAAGTAGCGGTTATCTCACTGAACGGCGTAGTTTACTCGTCTTCTGTTCGTATCGGTGGTGACCGTTTTGATGAAGCGATCATCAACTACGTTCGTCGCAACTACGGCAGCTTGATCGGTGAAGCAACAGCAGAGAAGATCAAACATGAAATCGGTTCAGCTTACCCAGGCGATGAAGTAGAAGAGATCGAAGTTCGTGGTCGTAACCTCGCTGAAGGTGTACCGCGTAGCTTTAGCCTAAACTCAAACGAAATCCTTGAAGCTCTTCAAGAGCCGCTATCTGGTATTGTATCTGCAGTGATGGTTGCACTTGAACAGTGTCCGCCAGAACTTGCTTCTGATATTTCAGAAAACGGTATGGTACTGACTGGTGGTGGTGCACTGCTTAAAGATCTTGATCGTCTGCTAACAGAAGAAACAGGTATTCCTGTTGTTGTAGCAGAAGAACCTCTGACATGTGTAGCTCTTGGTGGCGGTAAAGCGCTTGAGATGATCGACATGCATGGCGGCGATCTGTTCAGCGAAGAATAATCATTCAGTGTTAGGCTATTTTGTCTTTAACGTAAATACAAAATAGCCTAGGACCTTGTCTATAGGATCACATATAGCTCTAGGACCCATATAAATGAAGCCAATTTTTGGTAGAGGCCCTTCTCTACAATTGCGCCTGTTTTTTGCTGTAATCGTATCAGCCAGCCTTATGCTGGCTGATAGTCGTTTAGATGCTTTCTCAAATGTCCGCTATCTATTGAATAGCATGGTTGCTCCAATTCAGTACACTGCGAATCTTCCACGCACTATGTTTGATGGTGTGTATGAAAGGTTTAATACTCGTCAAGGGCTTATTGAATCAAGCCACTCTCTAAAGAGAGAGGTTTTACGCCTAAAAAGTGAGCTCATTCTTCTTGAGCAGTACCAAGAAGAAAACCAGCGTTTACGTAAACTCCTTGGATCTCCCTTTGTTCGTGATGAAAGAAAAGTAGTAACTGAAGTCATGGCAGTCGACACCTCACCTTATCGCCATCAAGTAGTGATAGATAAAGGCACTATTGATGGTGTGTATGAAGGTCAGCCTGTCATTAATGAAAAGGGTATTGTTGGGCAAGTGACGTTTGTTGCTGCACACAATAGTCGAGTGCTACTACTTACTGATGCAAATAATGCGATTCCTGTGCAAGTTATTCGTAACGATATCCGTGTTATTGCTTCTGGTAACGGAAAAGTTGATGAAATTCAGCTGGAACACATTCCAACAAGCACTGATATTCAAGAGGAAGACATGCTTGTTACATCAGGACTAGGTGGTATTTATCCTGAGGGTTACCCAGTCGCTTATGTTTCATCGGTTAATTATGATCCTCAGCGTGAGTTCGCGGTGATCAAAGCAGAGCCTGTGGTTGAGTTTGATCGACTTAGATATTTATTGCTGATTTGGCCGGATGAAAATAAACAATTACAAGTCGAGAAATCGAGTATTGAGCAAGTCATGCTAGAGGGTGAAAATGGCCAATAGTGTATTGAGAAGTAAAATCGTTATCGGCTGCTCCTTTTTGGTTGCACTGGTTTTACAAACGATCCCATGGCCTGGCAGTTTAGATTTATTCCGACCATCTTGGTTGCTATTAGTCACTTGCTATTGGGTATTGGCATTGCCACACCGAGTTAACGTGGGAACCGCTTTGATTTTAGGTCTACTCTGGGATCTACTTATTGGTTCTACCCTCGGCATTCGAGGGATGATGATATCCATAGTGGTTTATATCATCGCTTTAAACTTCTTGGTTATTCGTAATTTAGCTTTATGGCAACAAGCCTTGATCATTGCAGCGCTGACCGTTTTGTTCGAAGTATTTATATTCTTTGGTGAATATTTGATCCAGGATGTGGTATTCAACCCATTGTCGCTATGGAGTGCATTGATAAACTGTATACTTTGGCCATGGATGTTTTTGTTAATGAGGCGTGTTCGACGTCATTGGCATGTTAGGTAATGTAATGATTGAGCAACATAAATTAATTTTAGCGTCAGGCTCACCGCGTAGAAAAGAGCTTCTTAGCCAATTGGGTTATGAGTTTTCTATCCTGATTACTGATATTGAAGAAGTAAAACAAGATCAAGAACTTCCGGAAGAGTACGTAAAGCGTCTATCTTTAGAGAAGGCAATGGCTGGTTTAGCTTTATCAGAAAGCGATGCCGTTGTACTTGGCTCTGATACGGTTGTGGTTAGCCATGGAAAAGTGCTAGAAAAACCAAAAGATTACGATGATTCAAAGCGAATGCTTGAGCAATTATCAAATAGCCAACACCAAGTGATGACTGCAGTCTCCGTGGTGACGGGCGAAAAGCAAAAAACAGACGTTGTTATTACAGACGTATGGTTTAAGCCCCTTAGCGAAAAAGAAATAGAACAATATTGGCAATCTGGGGAGCCATGCGATAAAGCAGGTAGTTATGGTATTCAAGGGCTTGGAGGACGTTTTGTCACCCGAGTTGAAGGTAGTTTTTACGCCGTAGTCGGCTTACCTTTATTTGAAACAGACCAACTACTGCAAGAATTCTTATAGTTTTAAAATTTGAGGTGCACCATGAGTGCTGAATTGCTGCTGAACGTGACTCCGAGTGAAACTCGTGTGGCCATGATTGAAGGGGGATCTCTTCAAGAAATCCATATAGAACGTGATTCGAGACGTGGGATCGTTGGAAATATTTATAAAGGTCGAGTAAGTCGAGTCTTGCCGGGGATGCAAGCTGCGTTTGTAGATATTGGGCTTGAAAAAGCTGCATTTTTACACGCGTCAGATATTGTTCCGCATACTGAATGTGTTGCAGAAAATGAAAAGAAGCAATTTCAGGTTCGTGATATTTCAGAACTCGTTCGTCAAGGACAAGACATCGTTGTACAAGTAGTTAAAGATCCGCTTGGAACAAAAGGTGCTCGTTTAACTACGGATATTACTTTGCCTTCTCGCTACCTAGTATTTATGCCTGGTGCGAGTCATGTTGGCGTTTCTCAACGTATAGAAACCGAATCTGAACGTAACCGCTTGAAGAAAGTTGTATCTGGTTACTGTGATGAGCATGGTGGCTTTATTATCCGAACGGCTGCTGAAGGGGCTGATGCCCATGAACTTTCTCAAGATGCAGCTTTCTTAAAACGCTTGTGGTTAAAAGTACTTGAGCGCAAAGGCAAGCATAAAGCCCGTACTCGTTTGTATGGTGAGTTGTGTTTAAGTCAACGTATTTTACGTGACTTTGTTGGTACTGAACTGAGTAAGATCCAAGTCGATTCACGGCAAGAATTTGAAAACTTGAAAGAGTTTACTTCTGAATATGTACCTGAATTAACGGATAAACTCGAGCTATACGAAGGTGATAAGCCAATCTTTGATATGTACGATACGGAAAACGAAATTCAGCGTTCTCTTGATCGTAAAGTAGAGCTTAAATCTGGTGGATACTTGATCATTGATCAAACGGAAGCCATGACCACTGTCGATATCAATACCGGGGCTTTTGTTGGTCGCCGTAACCTTGAAGAAACCATTTTCAATACCAATGTGGAAGCGACTCAGGCGATAGCTCGCCAATTACGTCTTCGTAATTTAGGTGGCATTATCATTATCGACTTTATTGATATGCTCTCTGAAGAACATCGTAAGCGTGTCCTTACTTCATTAGAAGCGGCACTTGATAAAGACCGAGTTAAAACCAACATTAATGGTTTCACACAACTTGGTCTAGTTGAAATGACCCGTAAGCGTACACGAGAAAGTATTGAACATATCCTTTGCTCTAGCTGTCCTACTTGTGAAGGCAGAGGTAGCGTCAAAACAGTCGAAACGGTGTGTTATGAAATATTGCGAGAAATCACTCGTGTTAACCGAGCTTATGATGCCGATAAGTTTGTTGCTTACGCTTCACCAGCTGTGGCTGAAACATTAGAAGGCGACGAGTCTCACGCATTAGCGGAGCTTAAAGTCTTCATTGGAAAAGACGTTAAAATTCAAGCTGAACCTCTATATATTCAGGAACAGTTTGACGTAGTCATGATGTAGTAGGTCTTTTGTGAGTTCAGGTCTTACCCGTTTACTGCGCGCATTATTGTGGTTAGTTGTTACTGTATTGGTCATGTTGGCGATAGCAGTAACAACGTTGCGTGTTGCTTTACCAAATTTAAATAAATATCAATCAGATATCGAATCCTGGGTTAATCAAAATTCAGGTTTTGAATTCTCTATTCAAGATGTGAGTGGATTTTGGCGAAATACTCACCCTTCTATTGCTATTCAAGGCGTTAAAGCCATTTTTCCTCAGTCTGAAAATTTACAGTTTTCAGTTGAACGTGTTGAAGTGGAATTCGACCTCATTCAATCCGTTTTACTTATGCAGCCTGTCGTCACTGATTTGATCATGAACGAAATGGCGGTCGATGTTCGCTCTTTAGATATTTTAGGGACGAAATCAAAAAATGATTCACTAGAAGTAGCGCAAGAAAGTTTGGATTCAGATGAGTCCTCAAAGTCTAAAATGATAAAGGAGTTAGATAACTTCTTATTGAAAACTCTGGTGGATTTTACAGTTAAAGACTCTTCTATCCAGTATGTTTCGATTTCAGGTGAAGAGCGTCAGCTCGATATAGAGCACCTTAAATGGCGAAATTCAGGTGAACAGCATTTAGCTGAAGGTGTCGTAAGCATTAAAGATGCTAACCTGAACTCTTTGTCAGTAAGCGCTAACTTTATTGATGGTGGATCATTAGTTGATGTATCCGGTGAGTTTTATGTAAGTGCTGATAGCGTTTCAATTCAACCATGGCTTACTCACTACATGCAGGCTGAGTCTGGAATAAAGAGTGGAACAATAAGCTTAAATAGTTGGTTGACTCTAAAAAACAGCAAGCCTGTTGATGCTTATGTTGAAGTTCTACCTTCTGAGCTTAGTTGGACAGAAGATGGAGACCACGATTTTTTAGTGGAATCAGGTGTATTTAAGTTATCTCCTACGGAAAATGGCTGGCAAGTAAATGGTCACTCACTTAATTTGAGAACGGATGATACTCAATGGCCTGAACTTGATGTTGCGTTTGATTGGCAACATGACTTATGGCATTTGAATGTGTCTCAGGTTGAGGTTTCCGCCCTTACGCCCTTAATTAAGCTAATGCCTGATTCAGCCACTTCTACTAAATGGATTGAAAAGCTCAATCCTGCTGGTGTTATTGAAGACATTCGAGTTTCGATGGGTGAAGAACTAGAAAGCCTTCGCTATTCTGCAAGTTTTCGTGATATGTCATTAAAACAGTGGGATTTGTTGCCTGGTTTTAATCATGTCTCAGGCAGAATTTCTGGTTCAACAGTTCAAGCATATACCAGCTTATCCGTCATTGATGACGTATTTCCGTATGGTGAAGTTTTCCAAGCCCCTTTAAATATAAAGCAAGGTCAAGTCGACATTGTTTGGCAGCAAGATGAGTCTGGCTGGAGGTTATGGTCAGATAAAGTCACAGCCGCCACACCAGATTTGCAAGTTCTGGGCGCGTTTCGTTTAGATTTTCCAAATGATAGTAGCCCGTTCTTATCATTTTATGGTGAGGCAGACGCATACAATGTAGGTGAAACTTGGCGTTACCTACCGACTCTCGCCTTAGGACAAGATCTTACCGATTACCTTTCAACGGCTATCCAAGGCGGAAAAGCTGAAACTGTAAAGCTGTTATGGCATGGCGAATTAGCTCAATATCCATATTCAAATAATGAGGGTACTTTTCAGGTATGGGTTGGGTTAGAGGAAGCGAAATTTAGTTTTGATACAGCTTGGCCGCTCATTACCGATTTGCAATTGGATCTCTTGTTTGAAAATGATGCCATGTATTTGGATTCTCGTTCAGCTCAATTAATGGATGTAAAAGCAAAGCGAATTACAGGGCGAATTCCTTACCTTGGGGAAGGCGGTCACATAGAAATTGAAGCAAGTGCTGCCGCTTCTGGTAATGCTGTGCGCAATTATATGACCTCTACACCACTGGTTGATTCTGTGGGGGCGGCTTTAACTGCGTTACAAGTGGATGGAAAGGTAGATTCTAAATTTCAGCTGTATATTCCTTTTGACTCCAATGTAGAGTCTAGAGCGTGGGGCTATGCTGACTTAAAAGGTAACCATGTCGATATAAAAGCTCCGCCAATAACGCTGGAAAATGTGACGGGTAGAATTGAGTTTGATAATGATGTAGTGACTGCAAATGGTCTCGCTGCGGAGTTATTAGAACAAGGTATTTCTGTTGATTTTAAAGGTGAAAATGAAGGTACTGGCTATGTTGTTGATATCGATGTTCTAGGGGACTGGGATACCGATCCTTTAGTACCTTATATTGGTGAACGTTGGTTGAGCCGGATTTCAGGGCATGCTCCTTGGCAGACTGGAATCGATATTCAATTAAATGATATTGGTTTTACGTACCAACTCGATCTGCAATCTGATCTTAAATTTATTGCTAGTGAATACCCTTATCCATTAGCTAAGAAATCATTAGAAAATGGTGCTTTAAGGCTTCAGGCTTCGGGGAATCAAGAGTCAATTACGGCCCGTCTACAATTACCTAATAGTAAATATCAAACTGAGATTGATATAACTGGTGAAGTGCCAGTTCTGACCGCGACCAATTTAGTTCTTGGTCGTGGTGGATATAAAATTAGCCCTGTGGTTGGACACCATGCCCTCATTCGTACGGATAAATTCAACCTAGATGATTGGCTTAGTGTCACCGATCACTCTGAAGCGGATAGTAAGGCGGTGTTGAGTACTATGAACACCCCTGAAATCCCAATGCCAGAGCGAGTGACCCTTGAAAGTAAGCAGTTAACATTAGCGGGTATTCAGTGGAATGATGTTGACTTCAAAGCTCGCAAGCAGAACTCGGCTTGGAAAGTACAGCTTAAGAGTCAGGAAGTTGAAGGAGATATTCACTATTTAGAGCCATATGATCTGAGTGTTTCTCTGGATAGGTTGCACGTGTTTGTTCCTGAATGGTCTACAGAGAAGAAATCAGAGCCGTTATTAAAAATTAAAGAAGAACAGGCTCCGTTGATCTCGAATTTTGACCGTAAGATCCATGATCTAATGCCGAATGTGACACTTTTAATCGACGACTTGTGGTTACAAGGTTATAAGGTCGGAGAGGTGAATGTTGAACTCTTACGCCAAGAAGATCGTATTGAATGGAAAAAGATCCAGGTTCGCAGTGGTACAAATAAAGCCGACATTAGTGGTTGGTGGAAACTGGATGGTGATATTAGTCAGTCGACGCTGAATGTTGATATCGAAGGCGAAAATAACAGTGAGTTAATGGAGCGTTTCGGTATCACCTCTGGGATACAAAAAGCTCCATTTGAGCTTCAAGCGAATATGACTTGGGACGGATCGCCATGGGGAATCAAAACCGATACTTTAGACGGTAATGTCGAGACTAAGTTTGGTAAAGGCATTATTTCAGATGTAAGTGGTGCTGCTAGGCTTCTTGGGTTGTTCAGCTTGGACTCGATCATTCGTAAGATGCAACTCGATTTCTCTGATGTATTTGATAAGGGCATGGCATTTAACTCAATTACAGGAACTGGTGAGTTTCAAAGTGGGATTTTCTTAACCAACGATCTGAATATGGATGCCGTTGCGGGTGAAATGCAGATCAATGGTATTGCAAACTTGAATACGAGGTTGGTTGATGCTGAAGTGAATTTCACACCAGATATCACATCCGGTATTCCAGTTTTGACGGCGTTTGCGGTAACCCCACAAACGGCTTTGTATGTACTTGCGATTACAACGGTTATCTCGCCAGTTGTGGAAGTCTTTACTCAAGTAAACTACTCAGTTAAAGGACCTTTAGACTCGCCTACTGTTAGTGAATTATCACGAAGAAAAGGTGAGTTTAAATTACCTGAAAAGTTAAGAAAGCTAGCCGAATAGATAGCCGTTTTAATAACAGCTATTGAGTCAGGCTATACTCAATAAAGAATGGAGCAAACACATGGATAGTGTTGGTTTAATCCAAATGACTTCAGGAGCGGACCCTGAACTAAACTTAGCTTACATCACCCAAGAAGTGATTCGATGTAAAGCTCTCGGCGCTAAATGGGTCGTGTGTCCTGAAAATGCATTAATATTTGGGGCGAAATCCGATTACCACCGATACGCAGAAAAGATCGGCGAAGGTGTTATTCAAAAGCAGTTATCCGAAGTAGCTAGAGAACAGCGAATTTGGATTGTGATTGGAAGTATGCCAATACAGACCTCGAAAGGTGTGACCACTACTACATTAGTGATTGATGATTTTGGGGCGATAGTTGCCCACTATGACAAGCTGCATATGTTTGATGTGGATGTTGCAGATGCGCAAAAGCATTATCGAGAATCTGATATTTTTACGGCTGGAGATAAAGTCGTTACCGCAGAAACGCCTTTTGGTCGCCTGGGTTTGAGTATTTGTTATGATGTGCGATTTCCTAACCTGTATTCGGAATTACGTAAGCAAGGTGCGCAAGTCATGATTGTCCCGGCAGCCTTTACTGCGGTAACAGGTGAAGCACATTGGGAAGCATTGTTAAGATGCCGAGCCATTGAAACCCAATCTTGGGTTGTCGCTGTTGGTCAGGGTGGCATTCATCCGTGCCTAAGAGAAACCTGGGGTCACTCTATGGTTATTGACCCATGGGGAAGAATCGTGACCCAATTAGGACAACAAGCAGAAAGTGTGGTGGTCGAGTTAGATATTACAAGTTGTGAGTCCATCAGAAAGAATATGCCGATAGCGCAACATACTCGTTTTACCAACCAATTTTAATTTAAATAACAAGAGCTAGATATGAGCATTAGTCAAATTGAAGAAGCGCTACTCAACCCTACAGGGCTTACGGAGCAAGATATCGCAGATACATTAGCGAGCATTGCGACCCGCCAGGTTGATTATGCCGATATCTATTTCCAGTCTAGCTGGCATGAATCTTTAGTACTTGAAGATAGCATCATCAAAGATGGTTCATTCAATATTGATTGTGGTGTGGGTGTTCGTGCTGTTGCAGGCGAAAAAACAGGTTTTGCTTATTCAGACCAAATTCAGCTTGAAGGTCTGAAGCAAAGTGCTATTGCTGCTCGTGGTATTGCACAGCAAGGTCAAAGCGCTTCTGTTCAAGCGTTTAAACGTAATCAAAATCAAGCTTACTATGATGCTGTAAACCCGCTAGCGAGTTGGGAAAAGCAGCAAAAAACAGAACTACTGAAATCATTAGATGCGTACATTCGTACTAAAGAGCCAATGGTAACGGAAGTATCGGTAAGTTTGAGTGGCGTGCATGAGCAGATGCTTGTTGCCGCAACCGATGGAACTTACGCAGGTGATATTCGCCCGCTAGTTCGACTATCTATTAGCGTATTGGCACAAAAAGGTGATCGCCGTGAAAGAGGCAGTGCTGGTGGCGGTGGTCGTTTCGGTTACGACTTCTTCTTATCTGATCAAGATGGTTCTAAAGTCGCTTTCCAATTCGCAGATGAAGCAATTCGCCAAGCATTAGTCAACTTAGAAGCGGTTGCTGCGCCTGCTGGCGCAATGCCTGTCGTATTAGGTTCAGGTTGGCCTGGAGTTCTACTTCATGAAGCGGTAGGTCACGGTTTGGAAGGTGACTTCAATCGTAAAGAGTCTTCAGTGTTCTCTGGTAAAGTAGGTGAGCAAGTGACATCAAGCCTTTGTACTATTGTTGATGACGGTACGCTAACAGACCTACGTGGTTCACTGAATGTGGATGATGAAGGTGTGAATGGCCAATACAATACCTTGATTGAAAAGGGTGTACTAAAAGGCTATATGCAAGATAAGTTGAATGCACGTTTAATGGGTGTTGCACCAACAGGTAATGGTCGTCGTGAATCATATGCACATTTACCTATGCCGCGTATGACAAACACGTACATGCTGCCGGGCGAGCATACACCGGAAGAAATTATTTCAACGGTTGAGAAAGGTATTTACGCGCCTAACTTCGGTGGCGGGCAAGTTGATATTACCTCTGGTAAGTTCGTATTTTCTGCATCAGAAGCGTATATGATTGAGAACGGAAAAATCACTCACCCAGTCAAAGGTGCGACGTTAATTGGTTCTGGTATTGAAGCCATGCAGCAAGTTTCTATGGTGGGTAATGACCTAAGCATCGACCGCGGTGTTGGTGTGTGTGGTAAAGCGGGTCAAAGTGTACCTGTAGGTGTTGGTCAGCCAACATTGAAGCTAGACTCTCTAACTGTTGGTGGTACTGAGTAAGTCACTCCAGATATCTGCCTAGTGAAAACTCATTCGCTAAAAATTAATAGATAAGAAGCGCCTCCATTGTGAGGCGCTTTTTTATTGGTTTCGATTTATATCGGCTTTAGGTTAAACCTGTTTAGAGTCTGCATTTTGGGATACAACAGAGCTATTACATATTCTCTTCTGCAAACTCAGCGAGTCGGCTGCGCACTACACCATTTAAATGAATATTCGCGCTGCCTTCAAAGTTTTTAAATCTTTCCACCATGTAGGTGAGACCAGAAGTCACAGGAGTAAGGTAAGCCGAATCAATCTGAGCTAAATTACCAGAGCACACAATTTTGGTGCCTTCACCGCAACGTGTAATGATGGTTTTGATTTGAGATGCGGTCAGGTTCTGGCATTCATCCAAAAGTACAAAGGCATTTTGGATGGATCGCCCACGCATGAAGTTGATCGATTTAAATTGGATGTTGGCTTTATCACAAATGTATTTCATTGAACCTTCCGTGCAGTGATCGTTTTTGTGTAAAGCTTCTAGCGTATCGGTAACCGCTGCTAACCAAGGAAGCATCTTTTCTTCTTCTGTGCCCGGTAAAAAACCGATAGATTCACCAATGTCGGGGGTATTGCGAGTCACTATGATCTTATCGAACTGTTTACGTTCAATGGTTTGTTCAAGTGCAGCTGCCATTGCCAGTAACGTCTTTCCGCTGCCTGCAGCCCCCGTTAGAATGACCAAATCAATATCCGGGTCGAGTAGCGCGTCTATAGCCATGCCTTGGTAAACATTCTTAGGGGTAATATCCCACGCTCTTCGGTTCATTATCCTTTCACGGCTTAAGTCTCTCAGCGTTATTTTCTCTGTGGTAATTTCTTCCACTCGCCCTGCGAAATCACTGTCTTGATCGATGATGTATTGATTAATGAAAGTCGGCTCAAAAGGCTCACGAGCCATGGTATGCAGTGTTTTACCTGCAACATTTCGGCTCTCTACATTATCAATGCCATCCCAAAATACGCCTTCAAGCTGTTGAAACCCTTTCGTTAAATATTGAATATCATCAATTAACTGATCGGTTTGATAGTCTTCAACGAAGCGAACGCCAGCGCCTTTCGCTTTCAGCCGCATGTTGATGTCTTTGGTGATGAGCACTATTTCACGAGGGGCTCGTTTATTCTGTAGGTAGATAACAGCGTTGAGAATTCGATTATCCCCTGCTTTATCATCATTGAAAGCTTTGACCGTTTCTTGAAGCTCATAGTCAGCGAGTATCGAAATGGTGCCAGACGCTTCAGCGCCTTTGTTTCCTGAAGCTTGAATGTCTTTAGAAAAGGGAATGCCTTCTGATATTTGCTCGGGGGTGGCATCGTGAAAGAGATCTTCTAAAGTTCGAATGGCGACTCGAGCATCTCGTGCAACATCGCGCTTACTGTCTTTAATTCGATCGAGCTCTTCGAGGACTGTCATTGGAATGACGACATCATGCTCTTGAAATGAATAAATCGCATAAGGTTCATGAAGTAGGATATTGGTATCTAAAACGAACAGTTTCCGTGTGGTATCGCCCATAGCATCTCCTTGCCGAAAGTCGGCTTGTATTGCATTGATTGAATACGGGTTTAAGTCGTTAAGTATTAGAGTAAGTGTAGATAAATACTTAACCAATGAGGCAAATTTTAAGTATTGGGCTTGGTATTTTTATTTGAAATACGCTCCATACCGTCACTTCTATTAATCTGCTATCTATAGATTAAGCATGAATTTTTTTCAGTTTTATTTCATTTAAGAAAACTAAAAAAAAGCATGGAAATAGCGACCTTTAGACGTGACCTAAATCACAGCATCAAGTAAGATTAGCGACCTTTTTCTATACCATTCTCTAACAAGCTTTATTATCGAGCGTTGATTAGAAAAGTGGCGGAAAGTTAAACGTTTTTTCACTACTATAAAAATAGCCATTTAGAAAAAGACCAAATTACACACATTAAGATGAGGTAGTCGATTCATGACATTTGCTTTGGGGCAACGCTGGATTAGCGATACGGAAAGCGATTTAGGTTTAGGTACCGTTGTAGCAATGGATGCTCGCACAGTTACAATAATGTTTGCGGCATCAGAAGAAAATCGTGTGTACGCACGAACTGAAGCACCCGTAACCCGAGTAACGTTCAATGTCGGTGATGTTATCGAGTGTCAAGAAGGTTGGTCTTTGAGCGTCGAAGAAGTGATTGAAGATAAAGGTCTTCTTACTTACTTAGGCACGCGTACAGACACTGAAGAAGGTGGCATTGTTCTTCGTGAGATCTTTTTGAGCAATCAAATTCGTTTTAACAAACCTCAAGATAAATTGTACGCCGGTCAGATTGATCGAATGGATAACTTTGTTTTACGTTACCGAGCACTAAGCAATCAATATCAACAGCATAAAAGCCCAATGCGTGGTTTATGCGGAATGCGTGCCGGTCTAATTCCTCATCAGCTTTATATTGCTCATGAAGTCGGTCGTCGTCATGCGCCGCGAGTATTACTCGCTGATGAAGTTGGCTTAGGTAAAACCATTGAAGCGGGTATGATCATTCACCAACAAGTGTTGGCTGGTCGTGCTGAGCGAATCTTAATTGTTGTTCCTGAAACGCTTCAACATCAATGGCTTGTAGAGATGATGCGTCGTTTTAACCTGCATTTTTCTATCTTTGATGAAGAGCGCTGCATCGAAGCTTT
This sequence comes from Vibrio kagoshimensis, assembly GCF_050337535.1. Taxonomy (NCBI): domain Bacteria; kingdom Pseudomonadati; phylum Pseudomonadota; class Gammaproteobacteria; order Vibrionales; family Vibrionaceae; genus Vibrio; species Vibrio kagoshimensis. The sequence continues at coordinate 230,364 of NZ_JAKJSZ010000007.1, read as the reverse complement.
TGCTGAATCAGATAACCCATTTGATACTCAGCAATATGTACTTTGCTCTCTTGATTTCTTACGAAAAAGCCGCAAACGTTTTGAACAAGCACTGGAAGGTGAATGGGATTTACTGGTTGTTGATGAAGCTCATCACCTTGAGTGGAGCCAAGAAAAACCTAGCCGTCAGTACCAAGTTATTGAAGGTTTAGCGGAGCAAACTGCGGGTGTCTTATTGCTTACTGCTACTCCTGAGCAACTAGGTCGTGAAAGTCACTTTGCTCGTCTTCGTTTATTGGATCCTGATCGCTTCTATGATTACGAGGCTTTTGTTGCAGAAGAAGATCAGTACGCACCCGTTGCAGATGCAGTAACGGCTTTATTCTCAGGAATGAAGCTTGAAGATAGCGCTAAAAACCAAATTACAGAGCTATTGTCTGAGCAAGATGTCGAGCCACTTTTCCGTATTATTGAAGGCGATAGCCGCGAAGAAGAAAAAGCAGCGTCACGCCAAGAGTTGATTGATAACTTAATGGATCGTCATGGTACTGGACGTGTGTTATTCCGAAATACACGTGCTGCGATTAAAGGTTTCCCTAAGCGAAACGTGCATTTATTACCAATGGACATCCCGTCTCAATACACCACCTCGATGCGTGTATCTGGCATGATTGGTGGAAAGATGGCACCTGAAGCTCGTGCCATGAAAATGCTTTACCCTGAAGAGATCTTTCAAGAGTTTGAAGGTGAAGATTCAAGCTGGTGGCAATTCGACTCTCGCGTTAACTGGTTACTTGAAAAAATCCAAGAAAAGCGCAGTGAGAAAGTATTGGTTATCGCTTCTCGTTCTAGTACCGCTCTGCAATTAGAGCAAGCTCTGCGTGAACGTGAAGGTATTCGTGCCACAGTCTTCCATGAAGGCATGTCTATTATTGAGCGCGATAAAGCTGCAGCGTACTTTGCACAAGAAGAAGGTGGAGCGCAGGTTCTAATTTGTAGTGAGATTGGTTCTGAAGGGCGTAACTTCCAGTTTGCAAATCAACTGGTTATGTTCGATTTACCATTTAACCCTGATTTATTAGAGCAGCGTATTGGTCGTTTAGACCGAATTGGTCAATTGCGTGACATTGATGTACATGTTCCTTATCTGAAAGGTACATCTCAGGCGATTCTTGCTCGTTGGTTTGATGAAGGTTTAAATGCTTTCTCTGAAACTTGTCCAACAGGTCGTACCGTGTATGACAAATTCTCAGGTGAGTTGATTTCTATGCTTGCTTCGGGAAATACCGAGCAGCTTGATGAAGTCATTGCCGAGTCTGCAAAACTAAACAAAGCGTTAAAAGCGGATCTTGAAAAAGGACGAGATCGCCTATTAGAAATGCATTCTAATGGCGGTGATAAAGCGCATGATATTGCTGAGAAAATTGCTTCGACTGACGGCGATACTAACCTTGTTGCTTTTGCTTTGAGTCTATTCGATACGATTGGTTTGAACCAAGATGATAAAGGCGAAAATGCGTTAGTAGTAACACCGTCAGAACATATGATGGTACCAAGCTACCCTGGTCTGCCTTATGAAGGGGCAACTATCACATTTGATAGAGAAACAGCGCTTTCTCGTGAAGATATGAACTTCATTAGCTGGGAACACCCGATGATTCAAGGTGGTATTGATTTACTACTGAGCGAAGGTGTGGGCACATCTGCGGTTTCATTATTGAAAAATAAAGCGCTGCCGGTTGGCACCATTTTACTTGAGCTTGTATACCTTGTGGATGCGCAAGCGCCTAAACGAAGTGGGATCAGTCAGTTCTTACCTAAAACGCCAATTCGTCTAATGATGGATGCTCGTGGTAATGACCTATCTGCTCAAGTGGAATTTGATAGCTTTAACCGTCAACTAAGTCCTGTTAACCGACACCTAGCAAGTAAGTTAGTAAGCTCAGTTCAAGCCGATATTCATAGTTTGATTGAAGCTGGTGAAGCTCAGGTATTACCAAAGGTTGAGGAAGTGAGAGAGCAAGCTCAACAAGACATGCTGGCGAATCTTAATGGTGAGTTAGAACGTTTACAGGCCTTGAAAGCGGTTAACCCTAATATCCGCGATGAAGAACTTGAAGCGATTGAGACTCAAATTACTCAGCTAACGGGTTACATCAGTAAAGCGCAAGTACAGCTAGATTCATTACGTCTGATTGTGGTTTCTCATAATTAATCAGTAATAAAAGCATTATGAAATATTAAATAAGGCCTTCATTTGAAGGCCTTATTTGTATCTAGGTTTCAGAGGTTTACTCTAAGTGAGCGGTTTAAAGAACCGATTAAATAAACCATTTCCACCAAACGAATACCGCAAGAAATCCAAAGAGGTAGATTAAGCCTATAATCGAAAGTCCTTTGAGCTTACTACCCATTGCCAGTTCTTCCGGCAACTCAGCTTTGCTTACAAGAATGTAGTTAAGAAGAGCAAAAAATGGCGTAGTCACAAAAGCCATGATCATCGCAAAGTTAAGCATTGGCATAAGTGCTGAAGTGAAAAAGGCAACAATTGCCAAAGCCAGTACTGAAATAACAATGATCCAAGCTTGAGTGAACCCAGGTTTTGCTTCTTGTTTGAAGAGTAAACGTTGAGATTCAGCTAACACACGAGCATAGCCATCAATAACCGTAATTGTACTACCAAAGATACAGAAGAAGGCAATCACGGCAATAAGCGGTCGAGACCATTCACCAATCGTTGTGGCATACATTCCAACAAGCTGTTGAGCAAAACCCATACCTGATCTTGAAAATTCAACACCAGATCCGTGCAGGACTAAAGCACCAAGAGCAAGGAATACAATGGCTAATAACGCTGTGCCGATATAACCGACATTAAAATCAAATAAGGCAGACTTAGCGGTAACGTCCTGTTTGTTCACCTGACTTTTTAACCACATTGAAGTGATACTTGAGATCTCGATTGGCGCAGGCATCCAGCCCATTGTTACGACTATAAAACCTATTGCGGCTAGAGACCAAGGTGATGGTGGAACAAAAGCGTCGGCAGGTTCAACGGGAGAACCAAGAGCCATCGCAACGGCAGCTAATGTCGTAATGGTTAGGGTTGCCATGATCACTTTGGATAGGCTGTCTAAAGCGCGGTAGTGCCCTGCAAATAAAATAATCAGACAGGTGGCTAGGACAATCATACACAGCGTGGTAGTAGCGAGTTCGACAGGAATAAAATAACTGAGCAAACTGGCGCTAAATAACAATAAAGCGGCGGTGTTTACGACAGCAGAAATACTGCTCAGAATTGAGAAAATAATAAGGTAAGGACGGCCTAAGTTTGAGTAGCCTTCAACCAAGCTTTGCCCAGTGCCCATCGTGTATTGAACACCAGCTCGAAAGAATGGGTATTTGAAAACGTTGACTAAAAGAATAAGACCCGCAAGCTGCCAACCATAAATGGCACCTGCTTTCGTTGAAGCGACAAGGTGAGATCCGCCAACCGCCGCAGCTGCCATCATTATCCCTGGTCCTAAAGAACTGAGCAGCTTTGTTATTGCGTTAGATTTTTGGGGTTCTTTTGTCGGGTGAGCCGTATTTTCCATCATCCATCCTTTGATGTGTTATTTTATTGTTAAGGAAACCATCTTTAACACATTTGATTTAGTCGTCAATACATCTGTACGGTTTAATTGAAATTTGGGAAATATTTTCATTGCGTTTGCTCTGCTATACTCCGCGGCTAACATTCTGCAGCCAATATTCCGCAGCTAACTAACATTCCGCAGTTAACTAACATTTCGCAGTTAACATATAAAAGAGAACAATTATGGCGATGCTTGAGTACACTCCACCAACCGAACCTTGGATTGATATTGTCTACCAAGATGACGATGTTTTGGTGGTCAATAAGCCACCTGGTTTGCTTTCTGTGCCGGGGCGTGCGCCTGAGCATTACGATAGTATGTGGAGTCGCCTAGTTGTCGAGTTTCCAGAAATCCAAGTAGTACACCGTTTAGATATGTCGACATCAGGATTGATGCTTTTAGCTAAGCATAAAGAAGCTGAGCGTTCATTGAAAAAGCAATTTCAATACAGGCTTACTCATAAGGTGTATTACGCGAAAGTATGGGGAAAAGTAGAACAGCAAGAGGGAATGATTGATTTACCGCTAATCTGTGACTGGCCGAATAGACCAAGACAGAAAGTGTGCTACGAGCATGGCAAGCCTTCGCAAACCCGCTACCAAGTTGTTCAGTATGATCAGCACACTACGTTACTGCGCTTATTGCCTATCACAGGTCGTTCACATCAATTACGAGTGCATTCCATGGAAATTGGTCACTCAATTGTCGGTGATGAGTTTTATGCTTCACCTGAAGCGTATGCTTTTTCTGACCGCTTAGAGTTACATGCGTGTGAACTGAGTTTTTTTCACCCTGCTGATAATCAATTATTCAGTGCCTTTGTACCGTGTGATTTTTATGAAGAAGCAGAGCCGCAAGTTCGCCAACATTTTGAGATTGCGACAGAGCTACCAGACTATAAAAAGTTAAAAGCTTAACTTTAACTGTTACTGCTCTCGAATTGGGCTGAGTATGAATACGCAAAAATAAGGAATCCTAAGCACAAATGAAAATTGTATTTTTAGATCGCGCAACCATTCCATCTCAGATTCAATTAAAGAAACCCAATTTTGAACATAGTTGGGTGGAATATGATTTTACGGAACCGGAACAAGTTCAAGAACGCGTTATTGATGCAGACATTGTAATTACCAATAAAGTCATTCTAAATGCCAGAAATTTATCGCAAGCGACTCGCTTACGACTTATTGCAATCTCTGCAACTGGCGTGAATAACGTAGACACAGACTACTGTGAGGCTAATGGAATAGGGGTCGCTAATGTTCAAGGTTATGCTACTCGGTCTGTTCCGGAACATGTCATCGCGATGCTATTTTCATTGAAGAGAAACCTAGTGGGTTATCATCAAGATATAGAAAAGGGTGAATGGCAAAAAGATAAGCAGTTCTGTTTTTTTACTCACCCTATTCAAGATGTATCAGGTAGTACGCTTGGAATTATTGGTAGTGGCGGATTAGGTCAAGCCACAGCCTTACTGGCGAAAGCTATTGGGATGAATGTACTTTTTTCAGAAAGAAAAGGCGTTAGTATCTGCCGAGAAGGTTACTTGCCATTTGAAGAGCTACTACAACAGTCAGATGCTATTACTCTGCATTGCCCTTTAAATAAAGAAACTCATCATCTCATTGGTAAAAGTGAGCTGTTGTTGATGAAAAGAAGTGCCGTGTTAATTAATGCAGGGCGGGGCAACTTAGTTCATGAACAAGCATTAGTGGATGCATTACAAACTGGCGAGATTGCAGGGGCTGGCGTTGATGTATTTAGTGAAGAGCCTGCCGATAAAAGTAATCCATTATTGGCACATAGCCATTTACCAAACCTTATTTTGACGCCGCATGTTGCTTGGGGAAGTGACTCCGCAATCCAAGCTTTATCCGACATACTGATAGAAAATCTAAATAGCTTTATGCGGGATGAAAAGCTTAATCGAGTGGTATAAGTTGACGAGTCAGGAAATAAAAAAGGTTGCTGTTATAGCAACCTTTTTTGATATCGAATAGAAATTTTGAGACCTAATAGATAGGTATGTTTAGCCTTGAGGTTTCACGACCAAAACATTAATTGGTGAGTTTTGTACGACTTTACTCGCCACTGAACCAAGTACAACTTTATCGATCTTAGAGCGCTTATGGCTTGGCATGACGATAAGGTCTGCTCCAAGCTTTTCTGCGAAATCCAAAATAGTCGAATAAGCTTTACCTTCCGATACGTGTACTTTGTAGATGATTTCATCATCAATATGCTTGTCAGCAAATTCCTTCAGTTGGTTTTTTACGTCCAACTTCATCTGATTTGCGGCATCTTTCGGAAAATAAGATGCGACCATTGACATATGAATGCCCGGTAGAACATTCAGTAAATGTACTTCTGCATTGCTGTGCTTTGCGTGCCAAACTGCAAGTTCAACGGCTTTATCAGCAAAGCCTTTATCATTAAGATCAACAGGAACAAGGATTTGTTTATACATGTTTTATTCTCTTTTTAACCAGCACCTAGGTTAGGCTAGGTGCTGTAATGATCCTTTCCATAGTATAAAGCCCGTATGGCTAAATACATTACGCACTAATCTCATCCTTACGAGCGCGTCTTCTTTGATTCATCGCTAAGCCAATTAAAATTAGCAATGCTGGTAAAAATACCCATTCTTTCATTGGTCTTTCAGCTGGTTGGATGATGGATTTAATTTCCCAATCAAAATCAATACCAGACGCTTCTGCTGGGCTACCAAATTCAACCATATCAACAATCATCTTGCCGTCAGTTTCCGTTAGCATTAACCCCATTGATGCGATTCGGTCATCCGCTGTTATCGCTGAATCTTCAAATGGAAGACGAACGGTTTTCTCAGAATAGTCACCTTCTAAGTTTTCACCACCAATTCTTAACTCAAGTGATTGTCCCACAGAAAGATTTTCAGTGATTTGAGCAATCTCAACTCCTGGAGAAAGAACTTTAGCTGGGTACACCATGTCCCACCAGAAGCCAGGGCGGAAGAATGTGAAAGTAAGTGCGATCAGAAGGATCGTTTCCCACCATTTATTCTTCGTAAACCACCAACCTTGTGTTGCTGCTGCAAAAATAAGGACAGCTGTAACTGATGAGAAAATTGTGAGTGCTAAGTGCCACCAAGAATCAATGCCCATTAATAGCAGTTGAGTATTGAATATGAACATGAATGGCAAAATCGCGGTTCGGATATCGTAGGTAAAGCCTTGGATACCGGTACGAATTGGATCTGATTTCGCGATAGCGGCAGCTGCAAATGCGGCTAAACCAACGGGTGGAGTATCATCAGCTAGAATACCGAAATAGAACACAAATAAGTGAACCGCAATCAGTGGGATGATTAAGCCATGTGCGGCACCTAGAGTTACGATAACTGGAGCCATTAGAGTCGATACAACAATATAGTTTGCTGTAGTGGGTAGACCCATACCTAAGATCAGGCTGATAACCGCTGTGAACAGAAGCATAAGAATGATGCTTCCGCCTGAGATAAACTCAACGAAATCAGTCATTACAAGTCCAATACCTGTTAGCGTTACTACGCCAACAACAGTACCTGCCGCCGCTGTCGCTACACCGATACCGATCATGTTTCTCGCACCAGACACTAAGCTTTCAGCAAGGTCGATAAATCCGGCTTTAGTTTGGGTCGCAAGATCATCTGACTTGTTCATTAATGCCATTAATGGACGTTGTGTAATCAAGATAAAGATCATGAATACTGTTGCCCAAAATGCCGATAAGCCTGGAGAGAAACGTTCAACGGTTAGACACCAAACCAGTACTACGATAGGCAATAAAAAGTGAAGACCAGATTTTACTGTCGGACCTGGTTCAGGAACTTCAGTTAGGTTTTCATCGATTTCGAGTCCGCCTTCAACTGCATACTTCGCTGATACTCGAACTAAAGCAACGTACGAAATTAGTAGAGCAACCGTTACGATAGGTGTAGCAGCATCGCCGAATACATCTTTTGTCCAACCAACACCGTAGTATACAGCAGCGCTTATTACACATAAGCCTAGAATAGTGCCAGTGAACGACATTAAGCTTTGAACAATAGTTGGTGTACGACGACGAGGAAGTCCTGTCATACCTGCTTTACATGCTTCTAAGTGAACAATGTAAATCAGTGCAATATAAGAAATTAAAGCAGGAAGTAGAGCCGCTTTAATAACTTCAACGTACGAGATGCCTACGTATTCAACCATTAAGAATGCAGCAGCACCCATGATTGGTGGTGTTAATTGACCATTAGTTGAAGCGGCAACTTCTACAGCGCCCGCTTTTTCACCGGAAAAACCCACACGTTTCATGAGTGGAATGGTAAAAGTACCGGTTGTTACTACGTTAGCAATCGATGAGCCAGAAACCAAACCAGACAGACCTGAAGCCACAACCGCTGCTTTTGCAGGACCGCCTTTCATGTGTCCAAGTAGAGAAAATGCGACTTTAATGAAGTATGCACCAGCACCTGCTCGCTCTAGCATTGCACCGAAAAGTACAAACAAGAATACGAAAGAAGTAGAAACACCTAGAGCGACACCAAATACACCTTCTGTCGTTAGCCATAGATGAGACATTGCTTTGTTTAAGCTTGCGCCTTTATGAGCAATGACATCTGGCATATGAGGACCGCCAAATGTGTATAGCAAGAATACGGCAGCTACCACCATCAGCGGTGGACCTAAAGCTCGACGAGTCGCTTCTAAAAGAAGCACCATACCTGTTACTGCAGCAACAATATCAAAAGTGGTTGGAGCACCAGAACGACCGGCAAGCTCTGTGTAAAAAATATAGATATACGCTGCGGAGAAACTGCCGGCTAAAGCCAATATCCAATCCATCGCAGGGATATGGTCTCGCGGGGAGTTTTTTAACGCCGGATAAGCGGTAAATGCTAGGAAAATAGCGAAAGTTAAATGAATGGAACGAGCTTCAGTGTCATTTAAAATAGCAAAGTCGAATATAAACGGTAGCGGTGATGCATACCAAAGTTGGAATAGTGACCAACATAAAGGCACAAACCATAAAATACGACCTTGTAAGCCGCTTGGGCTACGTGCACCAGTGTCGGACTGTGCCACCATTTCTTGCACATCTGAAGACGGTGAAGTTGTCTGCGTCATGTACTTTATCCTTATTATTGATGGTCTCACCTATAAACAAAACAGCAGAACCTCTTAAGCATCTATTAGTGTAGTAAATAGATGGGAAAATGTGTTCTGGTTTTGATTTATCTTAGGCTTGAAACGAAGGTAAGTTATCCAAAATGGATTAACTTAAAGATTGTTTTCTTTTCACGCTGGTTACTTTTTGTTTTATAAAACGTGAAAAACCAATAAGGATGTTAACCACCCTTATTGGCTCGGTAGGCTAAAGCGTTATTACTTTAGAAGACCTACTTCTTTGTAGTACTTTGCAGCGCCTGGGTGAAGAGGGATTGAAAGACCTGCTTTCACCATGTCTTCTTTCTTCAGGTTAGCAAATGCTGGATGTAGACGTTTGAACGTAGAGAAGTTTTCGAAAACTGCTTTTGCTACGTTGTATGCTGTCTCATCTGAAACATCTGTTGTTGTAACCATTGTCGCGGCTACACCAAAGCTGTTTACGTCGTTTTCTGTACCACGGTACATGCCAGCTGGTACTGTGCTGTATGCGTAGTAAGGGTTTTCAGCAACGATTTCATCAATCTTAGGACCTGTAGCTGATACTAGCTTAGCGTCACATGATGTTGTTGCTTCTTTGATTGATCCGTTCGGGTGACCAACCATGTAGATGAATGCGTCAATCTTGTTATCACAAAGAGCTTGTGAACGCTCAGAACCTTTCAGTTCAGAAGCTAGTTTGAAGCTGTCATTCGTCCAACCCATAGCGTCCATTACAACACCCATAGTTGCACGGTCACCAGAACCTGGGTTACCAATGTTTACACGCTTACCTGCAAGGTCAGCAACATTGTTAATACCAGAGTCAGTACGAGCAATAATGTTGAATGGTTCTGTATGTAGAGAGAACATTGCGCGAAGTTTTTTGTACTCGCCTTGTTCTGCGAACTTACTTGTGCCGTTATAGCCGTGATATTGCCAGTCTGATTGAACAACACCAAAATCTAGTTCACCTGCGCGAATTGTATTTACGTTGTAAATAGAACCGCCTGTAGACTCAACAGAACAACGAATGTTGTGATCTTTACGACCTTTATTCACAAGCTTACAAATAGCACCACCAGTAGGGTAGTAAACACCTGTTACTGAACCAGTACCGATAGTGATGAACTCTTGAGCGTTAACCGCGCCAGCGCCCATTACAGCAGCTGCAATAGCGCCAACTTTAATAAGTTTGGTAAATGCCATGAATTTCCCTTCCTTTATTCATTATTAACCCTGAAGTAAGTGTAGTTACTTCTGGAGTTTCCTATTTGGAAACGGCACCTTTTTCAATCCATCTGTTGAAAAAGTGGCTGAATAGTATCAAAAAAATGGCACAAAATTACTCAATTGTTAAAACATATAGCGTAAAAGTCTAAGGGATGCTGCATGGATATTATGCAAATTTTATCGTTATGTATTTTTAAATCAGTAGGTTAGTGGTTTTATGGTGGATGTTTCTGAATATTCTAGGATGTGATTTGGATCACGGTGACGATGAGTGCTCGTGATCCATAAATATAGTAAATAGAGATAAGAAGTTATGAACTTAGTGACTGATCACTACGTGTTAGCCTGCGTATTCAAATAGCTCGCATACCGAGTCAAATAGCTGCTTCGTTGTTACGGCTAAAGTCGGGGTAATAAAGATAGTATCGTCACCAGCCACTACACCAAGAATTCCCTCAGATTTACCTAAAGAGTCCAGTAAGCGAGCAATTAACTGTGCAGCACCTGGCCCGGTATGGATAACAACTAAAGCAGCGTTATGGTCAATATCGAGTACCAGCTCACGCAAAGAACTTGAAACGGTAGGAACGCCAAGCTCTGCTGGTAAACAGTAAACCATTTCCATTTTCGCATTACGAGTTCGAACTGCCCCAAACTTGGTAAGCATGCGCGATACTTTTGATTGGTTGATGCTTTCAAAGCCTTCTAACTTAAGGGCATCGACGATTTCACCTTGAGAGCCAAAACGCTCTTCTTTCAGTAAAGATTTAAAAGCGCGAACTAAAGTGTCTTGTTTTTCTGTATTGCGCATGATGATTTCTTATTCGTTAACATAATTATTGTGCATATTTTCGCATACATATGCAGTTATCGCCAAGTGGGTGCATCAAATTGTTAGTCGTGTCACTGTAAAAAACTAATAGTCTATCGTGCTGTTAGAGCATATTTATTTTGTTATTTCAGGTGATTATTCTCATAATGCTGATGCTCTGTGTAGCACGTTTTTATTGACTTGCGCGAGGTCGCAAAGATAGCGTTAATTGATTGTAATCATTTTGTGATTACTATAGTTTTCTAAGTTAATTAGCTCATTTTATACCCTACAAAAATCTTATAAGAGATAAGTTCTCAAGGAGAATAACAATGAAAGTAGCTGTTATTGGTGCCGCTGGTGGCATCGGTCAAGCCCTAGCCCTACTACTTAAAAACCGCCTCCCTGCCGGTTCTGATTTAGCTTTATACGATATTGCACCTGTTACACCAGGTGTTGCTGCCGATCTTAGCCATATCCCAACGCCTGTTTCGATCAAAGGTTACGCGGGTGAAGATCCAACTCCAGCACTTGAAGGTGCGGATGTTGTGCTTATTTCTGCTGGTGTTGCTCGTAAACCAGGTATGGATCGTGCCGATCTTTTCAATGTAAATGCAGGTATCGTAAAATCTCTAGCTGAAAAAATTGCTGTTACTTGTCCTACTGCTTGTGTTGGTATTATTACTAACCCAGTAAATACAACTGTTCCAATTGCTGCTGAAGTTTTAAAGAAAGCCGGTGTCTACGACAAGCGTCGTTTATTTGGTATTACTACACTTGATGTTATTCGTTCAGAAACGTTCGTTGCTGAGCTGAAAGATAAAGATCCAAGCGATATCCGTGTACCTGTTATCGGTGGTCACTCTGGTGTGACAATTCTTCCTCTTCTATCTCAAGTTGAAGGCGTAGAGTTTACGTCTGAAGAAGTTGCAGCGTTAACTAAGCGTATTCAAAACGCAGGTACTGAAGTCGTTGAAGCAAAAGCTGGTGGCGGTAGTGCAACTCTATCTATGGGTCAGGCTGCGTGTCGTTTTGGTTTAGCACTAGTGAAAGCATTACAAGGTGAAGAAAACGTAATTGAATGTGCTTATGTTGAAGGTGCTGGTGAACATGCTCCTTTCTTCGCACAACCAGTGAAGCTTGGTAAAGAAGGCGCAGAAGCGATTCTTAGCTACGGTGAACTAAGTGATTTCGAGAAATCATCACTTGATAGCATGCTTGAAACACTAAATGGCGATATTGAAATCGGTGTAGAGTTTGCTAAATAAGTAAGCTGAAACCATTTTAATCTTCATTATTAAACAAAAAGCCGCTCATTGAGCGGCTTTTTTAGTGTTTAAGGTGACGACCCTTTAGATAAAAATTTACCATCGTTATATAAAGCAGAAACTTAGTTCCGCTTTATATTAAAATTTAATGAGGTGTTTATCAGAAGTTAGTCTGCTTTATTTAGAACGTTTCACCGCAAGGTGGGCTAGGGTAACCAAAGCTTCTTTATATTCAGACTCAGGAAGCACCTTAAGCTCTTGAATTGCTTTATCAGCTTCTTCATGCGCTTTTTTAGTCGTGTATTCTAGAGAGCCTGTTTCGTTCATGGCAGCTAATATGTCATTCAACTTGTCCATGCCGTTCGCTTTTTCTATCGCTTCACGGATCATGCTAGCTTGCTCTGGCGTTCCGTTATGCATCGCATAAAGTAGAGGCAAGGTCGGTTTGCCTTCAGCTAGGTCATCACCAACATTTTTACCCATCTCTTTACCATCAGAGGTGTAGTCCATCACATCATCAATAAGTTGGAATGCGGTACCTAAGTATTTACCATAGTTCTGCATTGCACTTTCTATTTCAGGTGATGATTCAGTAAGGATTGCGCCTATTTGAGTTGCAGCTTCAAAAAGTCGTGCAGTCTTCGAGTAGATAACTTGCATGTAACTTTCTTCAGTCGTGTCTGGGTTGTTACAGTTCATTAATTGTTGAACTTCACCCTCGGCAATTATGTTTACGGCTTCGCTCATTAGATCAAGGATCTTTAATGATCCTAGTTTGGTCATCATTTGAAATGAACGTGTGTAAATAAAGTCACCGACTAAAACGCTAGCGGCATTCCCAAAAGCTGCGTTGGCAGTTGCCTTACCACGACGCATGTCAGATTCATCGACGACATCATCATGGAGAAGTGTGGCAGTATGAATAAATTCAATAAATGCAGCTGAAGTGGTATGTGCTTCGCCTTGGTAGCCAAGTGCACGGGCAGATAAGATTGCAAGCAAAGGGCGAAGGCGTTTACCGCCACCGCTTACGATATAAAAACCGAGCTGATTGATTAAACTTACGTCAGAATTGAGTTGAGCTTGAATTGTTTCATTCACTTTTGCCATGTCATCGGCAGTAAGCGCTTGGATAGCTTTAAAATCCATTATTCATCCGGCTGAGGTTAGAACCTGTAAGGCTTATTCATTATGTTTTAATGTGTGAATGATACACTAAAAAACGTTGATTAATACATCACTTAAGGGCATGATTGCGGCACTTTTCTTTGGCGAACATGTTTTCGCCAATATTTTAAAAATATGGCTTGTCATAGCGTCATGATTCCCGTAGAATCTGCGCCCTATTGATTAGTTTAGCGCACACCCGAGTTGTACAATTAACAACCATAGGCTGTGCGGAAAAAGCGGAGTAAAATATGTACGCTGTTTTCCAATCTGGTGGTAAACAACACCGTGTAAGCGAAGGTCAAACTCTTCGTTTAGAGAAATTAGACGTTGAAACTGGTGCAACTGTAGAATTTGATAAAGTTCTTCTTGTTGCTAACGGCGAAGAAATCGCTGTTGGTGCACCTCTTGTTGAAGGTGGTAAAGTTACTGCGGAAGTAGTACAACACGGTCGTGGCGATAAAGTAAAAATCGTTAAGTTCCGTCGTCGTAAGCACTCTCGTAAGCAAGCTGGTCACCGTCAGTGGTTCACAGAAGTGAAAATCACTGGCATTAACGCTTAAGTATTAGGAGAGTTTAACAATGGCACATAAAAAAGCTGGCGGTTCTACTAATAACGGCCGCGATTCAGAAAGCAAACGTCTTGGTGTTAAGCGTTTTGGTGGTGAATCTGTTCTTGCAGGTAACATCATCGTTCGTCAACGTGGTACTAAGTTCCACGCTGGCACAAACGTTGGCATCGGTAAAGACCATACTCTTTTCGCTCTTACTGAAGGTAAAGTGAAATTTGCAGTAAAAGGTCCTAAAAACCGTAAATTCGTAAGCATCGAAGCTGAGTAATTTAATCTTTTATTAGATTATAATTACAGTAGCTTTCAAGCTGAATTCAAAAGCCCTGCCTATTCGGCGGGGTTTTTTATTTATAGTGGAATAAAAAAGCAGATACTTTTTGCTTAGAGCTTGAACTATTGCTATGAGGTTAAAGTTTGAATTCTTTTAATGAAGTAAAGAGTGGCTTCTTATTTGTTCCTTATTGCAGATTGGTCGAAGATCTTAGATGATCGATCTAAATACGGATCTGCTAGAATTTATATCAGTCCCTCGCGATTGGTATCGCAACGCAAAGTGCGGAGTAAAAAATGAAATTCGTTGATGAAGCGGTAGTAAAAGTAGAAGCCGGTGATGGCGGTAATGGTACGGTTAGTTTTTGGCGTGAGAAATTTGTCGCTAAAGGCGGTCCAGACGGTGGTGATGGCGGTGATGGCGGTGATGTTTACCTTCAGGCTGACGAGAACTTAAATACACTGATCGATTACCGTTTCCAACGTTTTTATGACGCTGAACGTGGTGAGAATGGTCGTGGTGGTAACTGTACTGGTAAGCGTGGTAAAGATATTACGTTGAAAGTGCCTGTTGGTACCCGTGCTGTTGACATTCACACTAATGAGATTGTTGCTGAAGTTGCAGAACACGGCAAGACTGTCATGGTTGCCAAGGGCGGTTGGCACGGGTTAGGTAACACTCGTTTCAAATCTTCAGTAAACCGTGCTCCTCGTCAGAAGACAATGGGTACTAAAGGTGAAGTTCGTGAACTACGCCTAGAACTGCTGCTTCTTGCTGATGTTGGTATGCTTGGTTTACCAAATGCAGGCAAATCAACGTTTATTCGTTCTGTTTCTGCAGCGAAACCAAAAGTAGCTGACTACCCGTTTACTACCTTAATCCCTAGTTTAGGTGTGGTAAGTGTTGTCCCAGAGAAAAGTTTCGTAGTGGCGGACATTCCTGGTCTGATCGAAGGTGCTGCAGATGGTGCTGGTCTTGGTATTCGATTCCTTAAGCACTTAGAGCGCTGTCGTGTTCTTCTTCATATGATTGACATTTTGCCGATCGATGAATCAGACCCGATCCAAAATGCACTAACGATCATGGATGAACTTGAGCAATACAGTGAAAAAGTGGCACAAAAACCTCGCTGGTTGATCTTCAATAAAGTTGATCTAATGCCTGAGGAAGATGCGGATGAAAAGATCCAAGAGATCTTGGATGCTTTAGGTTGGGAAGGTGAGCACTACAAGATCTCAGCAGTTAATAAGCGTGGCACAAAAGAGCTTTGCTTGAAACTTGCTGAATTTATGGATCACTTACCACGTGAAATCGAAGAGTTTGTTGAAGAAGAAAAAGTTAACTTCATGTGGGACGATTACCATAAAGATGCAATGAGTGGTAAGAATGTTGTTACTGAAGATGACGACGACTGGGATGATTGGGACGACGAAGAAGATGACGGTCATGTTATCTATGTTCGTGACTAATCATTAGTTGATTGAAGAAAGCCGCAATGAAAATTGCGGTTTTTTTGTATCTAAATCATGTTGGAGAGGATGATTTTCGTGCAAAATCGTTTTCTAAAATTTAATAGCCTATGGGAAGGAAATCATGGCATCGAAACAAAGGGCGATTTCTCGATTAGTCGCTCAATCAGGACAAATGCTTTTGGCTCATGGAGCGGAGAGCACACTCGTTGGGGATATCATGCGCCGCATTGGACTTGCGAGTGGTGTTAATGAAGTTGAAGTTGCGTTATCTGCTAATGCACTCGTTGTGACAACCGTTATGGATGATCATTGTATAACGACCACGAGAAGTTGTGCAGATCGTGGCATTAATATGTCTGTTATTACCCAGATTCAGCGAATTTGTATCATGATGGAAAAAGGGATTTTGGATAGGTCTTTAGCCCAAGAAAAGCTTGATGCGATTAGCCCTGATCGTTATAACCGGTGGATTGTTGTAGTAATGATCGGTCTTTCATGTGCTTCATTTAGCCGTCTTGCTGGTGGTGATTGGCATGTATTTATGATGACGTTCTTAGCCTCAGCATGTGGAATGATCGTAAGACAAGAAATTGGACATCGCCATTTCAATCCATTCATGAACTTTGCTGTTACGGCATTCGTGACTACCCTTATTTCAGCTCAAGCTGTTCTTCATCAAATTGGAGACCAGCCAACGATCGTGATGGCTTCTTCCGTCCTTATGCTTGTTCCCGGTTTTCCTCTCATTAATTCTGTAGCGGATATGTTGAAAGGGCACATTAATATGGGGATTGCGCGATTTACGATGGCGAGTTTACTGACTCTTGCAACGAGCTTAGGTATTGTAGCGGCAATGAACATCTCTGGTGTGTTTGGGTGGGTGGGTCAATGATGACGTTTGATCTTTTACTTGGCTTATTGAATGATATGTTCTTTGCCTCTATTCCAGCAGTAGGCTTTGCTTTGGTGTTTAATGTTCCGCAACGAGCTCTAATTTATTGTGCTTTGGGCGGTGCGATTGGTCATGGTAGCCGCTATCTAATGATGGAGTTTGGTATCCCTATCGAGTGGGCTACTTTTTTTGCCGCCACTCTTGTGGGGATGATAGGTGTGGTGTGGTCTCATAAATTATTGGCTCACCCTAAAGTGTTCACCGTCGCTGCTTTGATTCCTATGGTTCCTGGAGTTTTTGCGTTTAAAGCAATGATAGCCATGGTTGAAATTAATAACTTAGGCTATACGCCAGAATTGGTGGCAATGTTGATGGAGAATTTCCTTAAAGCGATGTTCATCATTGCTGGTCTTGCCATTGGATTAGCTATGCCTGGGCTGTTATTCTATCGCCGCAGACCCATTGTTTAATCAATGTATTTTGGGGGTTTGCAAATTTCTTTAATCATAATTGAATAGGACCGACTCCCATATGATCATTAGTATGATTGCTGCTATGGCTGATAACCGTGTAATTGGTAAAGACAATCAAATGCCTTGGCACTTACCTGCTGATTTTGCTTGGTTTAAGCGTTCGACTATGGGGAAGCCTGTAGTGATGGGACGTAAGACTTATGAATCAATTGGTCGCCCTCTACCTGGGCGTCTAAACATTGTTATTAGCCGCGACTCTTCATTGTCTATTGAGGGGGTAACGACCGTAGCTTCAATTGAAGCGGCACTTGAAGCTGTTAATAATGTTGATGAAGTGATGATTATTGGTGGAGGCACAATTTACTCCAGCTGTTTACCTCTGGCGAATAAATTGTATTTAACGCATATAGATCTTTCTGTTGAGGGTGATACTCAATTCCCTGATTGGGGAGAAGGCTGGAATAAGGTGACAAGTGAAGCTTATCAAGCCGATGAGAAAAATGCTTATGATATGGAATTTACGATTTTAGAACGTTTATAGTTTGTTAGTAGCTTGCTTTACCGCTGTAAAGCAAGCTATGCCAATAAGGTTTAGGCTTATATTGCTTTCTGGGTGAAGAATTTTTTATCTTCCCATCTTAGTGCAGTTAATTCACCGCCCCAGACACACCCAGTGTCTAATCCAATGACTTCTTTCCCTGAGTACCCTTCAAGTGCTGCCCAATGACCAAATAGTACGGTTTTATCTAGTTTGATTCGGCTTGGTAACTCAAACCAAGGGATATAAGAACCGTCAGTAACTTCTTTGGGGGGGAGTTTGCATGCCATATCTAAGTGGGCATCATGGGAACAAAAACGCATACGAGTAAAACTGTTGATTATATAGCGATAGCGATCTATTCCTGTATGCTTGGTATCCCAATAATCAGGAACATTACTGTACATGTTTTCTATCAACCAACGCCAATGTTCAGATTGCAATACAGAAGAGACTTCTTCATTGGCAGAGCGAGCTTTAGCTAAATCCCACTGTGGTGATATGCCCGCATGGCTCATAACAAATTCGTTATGCTCTTGCATTAAGGGTTGGTGTCGAAGCCATTCTAGAAGTTCTAATTTATCTGGAGCTTCCAAGATAGGGAGCGTTTTGTCTTTTGCTTTTACTGGGAATAGCTCTAAAGATACCGCCAGAAGGTGTAGATCGTGGTTTCCTAAGACAACTTTTGCTGAATGCTCTAGAGACTTAATAAAGCGTAGAGTTTCGAGTGATTTAGGACCTCTTGCGACAAGATCACCTGCCACCCATAAAGTATCGACTTTGCTGTCAAAATTAATCTTGTTTAATAAAAGTTGTAGTTCATCGAAACAACCTTGGATATCACCAACAATATAGTTAGACACGAAGGCTCTCTTGTTAGTTTAGAATGTTAGGGATCGCTAACCTAAATGGATCAACTTCAGCGAAAAAGTCATTTCCATCTTGATCTGCCATTACATAATGACCCTGCATGACACCTACTGGTGTTTCAATGACGGTTCCACTGGTGTAAGTGTATTCATCATTAGGTTCAATGATAGGTTGTTGACCAACCACACCATCACCTTCAATAGTCAATTGTTTACCATTGGAGTCGGTGATTAGCCAGCGTCGGGTCATTAATTGGACGGTGCTTTTACTCAAATTTTTGATTGTAATGATATAAGCAAAAACATACCGGCTTTTATCTGGCTGCGATTGTTCTTCTATATATTTAGTGTGCACTTGGCACTTAATGCAGGGCGTAGAGATATCCATATTTGCTCCTTGATCCCTCAAATAAAAAATAGGCTCCTCACCGAAGTGTAGGAGCCTTTTTCATTATTGTTTTTCTGCGCTGTGGTTGTCTTCTAGCCAGTTTGCCATATCAACAAATTGTTCTAGAGTCAGGTTCTCAGGGCGCATACCTGGATTCACCCCCAGCTCTTCTAGAATTTCTTTGCTTAGTAAGCTCTTGTAGCAGTTGCGTACCGTTTTACGTCGTTGGTTGAAACCTTCGCGACAAACACGATCAAGCCACTTTAAGTTCTTTGCAGGGTAAGGAAGAACTTCATATGGTTGAAGGCGCACGACTGCAGAGTCTACTTTTGGTGGCGGAACAAATGCGGTTGGTGGCACTTCAAGTACAGGTGTTACTTTACAGTAATACTGTGCCATTACAGTTAAACGACCATAAGTTTTACTGCCAGGACCAGCCGCTAGACGGTTGACCACTTCTTTTTGAAGCATAAAGTGCATATCAGAAATGTCTTTATGGAACTCAAAAAGGTGGAACATTAATGGCGTTGAAATGTTGTATGGTAAGTTACCAAAGATACGCAGTTTGTTATTTGGCTTTACTAATTCATTGAAGTCGAAACGCATTGCATCGCCTTCATGAATGGTCAACTTATCGGCAAGATCCGGATGGTTTCGTAGACGTTCTGCTAGATCTCTATCTAATTCAATTACTGTTAGTTTGTCGACTAATTTTCCAACAGGCTCAGTAATTGCGCCTAACCCAGGGCCGATCTCAACTAGGTTTTGACCTGGAAGTGGGTTAATTCCAGATACGATGCCATCAATAATGTATGGATCGTTTAGAAAGTTTTGACCAAAACGTTTACGCGCTTTGTGTCCTAAGTGGACATCATTTCTCATTGTTTTTTCTCTACTAATTCAATGGCGTGCGTGAGCGCTGTTCTAAAGCTCCCTGTATCGGCTTGACCTTTTCCTGCCAAGTCTAAGGCTGTACCGTGATCGACAGATGTTCGAATAAACGGTAAACCAAGTGTAATGTTCACTGAGCGACCAAACCCTTTGTATTTCAATACAGGGAGTACTTGGTCGTGATACATACCTAAAACAGCATCTGCATCTTGCAAATATTTTTCATTAAAGATGGTATCTGCTGGCAATGGACCAATCAGGTTTATACCTTCTTGTTGTCGAATTTTTTCTAGCGTTGGTGTGATGGTTTCTATTTCTTCACGACCTAAACAGCCATCTTCACCTGCATGTGGGTTTAATCCACAAACATAAATGGTTGGTTTCTCAATTGCGAACTTATCGACTAAATCTTTGTGAAGAATTCTGATGATTTCTTCTAGTCTTTCTTCGGTTACGGCTTGAGATACATAAGCTAGAGGGATGTGTGTTGTTACAAGAGCAACACGCAACCCTTCAGTTGCCAACATCATAACCACTAAGGGAGTATTGGACTTTTCTGCAAAGAACTCAGTGTGACCGCTAAATGCAACGCCAGCACGGTTAATTACACCCTTATGAACAGGGCCGGTGACAATAGCATCAAATTCATTATTCATACAGCCAATTGCGGCGGTTTCTAAAGTATTTAATACATAACGGCCATTCGCTTCATTAAGCTCACCAGCAATAGCGGGTTCTGCCAATGGAATGTGCTTTACCACTAATGTTCCTGAGCGCTGAGCGGTAGCTGGCTTCTCTGCATCGTAATCAATTAGCTCAACATCAATACCAAGCAAAGCGGCTCTTTCTGCAAGCAGGTATTTGTCTGCGCAGACAACGATTTGATGTTCCCAATTTTCTTGTGAAAGAGAAAGGGTAAGATCTGGACCTATCCCTGCCGGTTCACCAGCCGTGACTACGATACGATTAATTACAGGGTTCTTTTTAGTTGTCATCTTGGTTTTCCTGAACCACTTCTACAAAGGCACTTGCTCGTAGCTCTTGTAGCCATGCACCAGCTTCTTCGTTGAATTTTCGGTTAAATAGAATTCGGTATGCTTTATTTTTTAATGCAGAATCCGTTCTATCAACTTCACGGCGGTCTAACACTTCGACAATATGCCAACCGTGTACAGTTTTAAATGGTTCACTAATTTGACCTTTAGCGATGGTCTCTATTTGATGTTTAAACTCGGGAACATATAAATCTGGTGTTTGGTAACCAAGCTCTCCATCTTGAACTGCTGAACCTGGATCTTGACTGTATTGTTGAGCAAGTTCACCGAAGGAAACCTCACCTGCATTAATTCTTTGAACAAATTCAGATAATTGTTGTTTTGCACCGTCATCACTTAGGATAACGGTCGGTTTAAGTAGAATGTGACGAGCATTGACCTCTGTAACCGCAACAGTTTCTAGACCTTTGACATCTTCAATTTGAAGAATGTGGAAGCCGACACCACTACGAAACGGACCAATGATACTGCCCTTGTTCTGCATTTTGATTTGGTCAGCAAAAATTGTTGGCATTTCTTCTTTCCTCATCCAGCCCCAATCACCGCCTTGCAGTGCTTTTGGACCTTTAGAGTAGGTGTATGCCATTGTGCTGAAATCTTCACCTGAATTAAGTTTTTCAACGAGCTCATTAGCTTGCGCTTCAAGTTCTTCTTTCGTTTGGTCATCATTAAATCTTAGTTGAATATGACCAATTTGATACTGCACAGTCGCGTTAGTTTCTTGAGCAAGGATGTCTGCAAGATTATCTACTTCTGCTGGGAGTATATTGATACGGCGGCGAACAAGAGCATTTCTTGCTTCATTTGCTGCAATTTCTTTACGTACTTGTTCTCGGAAGGCTGTGTAAGTTAACCCTTCAGATGCAACTGATGCGGTGAGTTCATCAATGGTTTGATTGTTCTCTTTTGCAATATCTGCGATAGATTGATTTAGGCGAGTATCATCAATTCTAACCCCAATGCGCTCGGCTTCTTGGTTTTGAATTGTATCAATGATCAGTTTCTCAAGGACTTGCTCTGTCAGCACATCTTCAGATGGCAGGGCTTGACCACTTTTTTTCGCATTCGCGCGAAGTGTTTTTAATGATGTATCAATATCACTTTGTAATATGACACCTTCATTTACGATAACCTTCACTTTATCCAATTCAATTGGTGCAGCGTGAGCGGCTGAGAAGCTACATGCAGTCGCAAGAGCAAGTAAGGTTTGTTTCCACAATTTCATTTGTAGTCCTTTGAAACTTATTGATTCAACATCAATAAAGAAAAATTAGTTATTTAAGAAGAATGGGCGACCATACTCAAGAGAGTTACCTGAGCTGTCATAGCCCTTTTCTGTAGAACCTGAGCCGATATTGGTGCCAAAACCAACAATACCAAAGTTAATGCTGAAGTTATTTTCATACTCAGGATTTGAATCTGGATTCGCGTAGCCGGTGTCACCAGACCAATTTCTCAACTCGTTGCTGTATGTCATGCCTACATACCAACAATCAGAGGTGTAGCGCAGATTTGCTAGCCATTCAATCGCAATATCTTCGTTCATATCATGATAGTACTGAGCGCTGGCATACCAGTTTTGTGTGAATTGGTAACCACTGACTATACCTGCTTGGGAAATACCTTCTCGAGTAATTGAATCAATATCAGGAATACTTTCACCGACGTTATCATCAATATACTCTTTCGTTACGTAGCGATAGTTTGTTTGAACAAAACCTTTATCCAGCTTGTATTCAAAGGTGCTATTTGCGAGTTGCATTGACCCTGAATCAATGTCGTACTGAACGCCACCATGATAGAAAAAGTAATCGTCATAATTGAAGTCTACTTCTACAGCCCAAGAAGAATAATTTGATTTTGACTCTTCTGTGTTACTGGCATCTGGCGATTTTGTATCTTTATCAATAAAGAAAATTTGGCCGAAGGAGACATTCAAGCGCTCTTTGTAAGCATCATCATAAAAGCGAGATGATGCACCGTAGCTTAGTTGATTTGCTGCTGCTATTCGGTCTACGCCACTGTATTTTCGGCTACGGAAAAGCCCATAGTAGTCGGTTTGAAGTAAAGTCGTATCGTAGTAGCCAATATCATTTTGATCTTCTTCCGGTACAAAAAGGTACTGTACTTGAGGTTCTAGTGTTTGGGTGTAACCATTTAGAACCGTGGTATCGCGTTCTAAAACAAGCCCAGCATGGCTTCTAAATTCAGGAATAATTCGTGAAACTTTTTCTTCAAGCCCTTCGTAACTTGAACCCGTTGTTGTATCAACACCATTAAGGTCTTGTTGGTAGTAGGTTCCGAGAACTCGAGCCTCAGTTGTCCAGGTACCCCAAGTTGTACTTAGTGGAACTTTAACACCTGGTTCTATATGTACTCTCGTCGCTGACGGCTTACCTGCTGCGTCAGTATCAAAACGTGATAGATGAGACTTCATGTCTATTTCGACGATATCCCATACGATAGGTGCATAATAGTTAAATTTAAGCTGTGGCATCAACCTATACGGTTGGTTACCTTCTTCCGTTAAGACTTGGAAATCACGAACTGCAAGCGATGTATCCCAGTTTTGGGTGCGATAAGCAACTTCTCCGGTTTGCAATAGTTGCCCATCTTCTCGATTACCGATTGAAGAGTCGACATCGGTAAAGTAGTTAACATCGCTAACTTGAGAGTAATCGACATTGAATTTCCAAGATTCTTGGTAAATACCATCAAAGGTAAACTGCCCCCCCCAACGGTTACCTTCTGTTGGGTATTTTTGATCATCATAGAGGTATTCAGATTTTATGCTGCCTTGACCAAAGTGGGTGAGGTAGCGGAATTCGGAATTAAGCTGAGTGCCTCTTTCCTGCATCTGTTTCAACGTGGCTTCAAGGTCGTAATTTGGTGCAATGTTCCAATAAAATGGAATCTCGGTTTCAAAACCATCGCTGGAGCCATAAGAAACGGTTGGATAAAGGAAGCCCGTTTTACGAGTGTCACCCACGGGAACTGTCATGTATGGAAGGTAAAAAACAGGCACACTTTGTATTTCAAAGCGGGGGTTAATAAGAGTGGCTTGTTCCTCATTTTGGTCTAATTGAATACTAGACGCTTTGAGTCTCCACGAATTATCACCTTCAGGACACGAAGTAATTGAGCCATCAGTCATTTCATAGATAGCTTTGCCCGTTTTCGTTATATATATCGCTTCGCCACGACCTTGTTCACATAAAAACTCATATTGTGTATCTTCTAACTCAAATTCATTGGTTGTTAGATTATTGGTCACTTTACTGGATGTGGCTTTAACTTGACCGTCATTGAAAGTAACATCCCCTTCAGCAACGACAATATTTTCCTGCTGATGTAAAGTGACTTTCTCGGCAAGAATAGTTTTGGTTCCTTGCGTGACTTTTACGTCTCCAGAGTAACTGGCTTTTTGACCGTTAATCGCTTCAAGTCGATCGGCTTCAACTTGTGCTGGTAATTGAAGGTCTGAATTATCCGAAGGTGCGATCAAGCATTGATCTGCAGAGGGCATTTCCTGCACACTGTCTTTGGTTGTTTCAGCTTGAGTTGTCGGCACAAATAATGCAGTGCTAATAGAAGCAGCTAACAGAGTGCGGGAGAAACATTGCATGAAGTGAACGATCCTATGTCACAAAAAGAAGGGTTGATTTATTATCAATCCAATGAATAAAGCGCTTTCCTTATGATAAAGGAAATAATGGCATCAGGCACTATAAGACCGCGTTACTCGAAAAAAATTCATTGATAGAGAACACATAATGCAGATATTTGGCAAAATCTTAGGAGCCTTTTTTGGCTTTTTGTTTGGTGGTCCTTTAGGTCTGATTTTTGGGCTTTTTTTAGGGCACCAATTTGATAAAGCTCGACGCTTGAATCAATCGGGGTTTAATTCTTCTGGTTTTGGTCGCGGCCCGAATCAAGCAGAAAAGCAGAATGAGTTCTTTAAAGCTGCTTTTGCTGTTATGGGGCATGTAGCGAAAGCCAAAGGTCAAGTGACACGAGAAGAGATTCAGCTTGCTTCCACTATGATGGAACGGATGAATTTGCACGGCGAGCAGCGTAAAGCAGCACAAGATGCCTTTCGAGAGGGCAAAGAAAGCGACTTTCCGCTTAATGATATTTTAGAGAGAGTAAAAATTTCTTCAGGTGGTCGATTTGATTTACTTCAATTCTTCCTTGAATTGCAAGTGTCTGCAGCATTTGCTGATGGTGATTTGCACCCGAGTGAAAGAGAAGTTCTGCACAGAATTGCGCGAGGGCTAGGTTTTTCTTCTGAGCAATTAGAGCGTCGTTTACAAATGCAAGAAGCTGCTTTTCGTTTTCAGCAGCAAGGTGGAAGCTTTGGTGGTCAGCAAGGGGCTGGTCAATCCTCGGGTTGGCAACAGGCTTCACAGCAAAATCAATTGGCAGACGCGTTTAAAGTTCTTGGTGTAAGTGAAAGTGCCGAGGGTAAAGAGGTTAAGAAAGCCTACCGTAAACTGATGAATGAGCATCACCCAGATAAACTGATGGCGAAAGGTTTACCGCCTGAAATGATGAATGTTGCGAAAGAGAAATCGCAAGAAATTCAGAATGCTTATGACCTAATTAAAAAGGTTAAAGGTTTTAAGTGATCGAACACTAAATCGAGAAATAACAAAATCACTCGGTTGTTTATTAAAGGGAATTATATGACAGTAACTTATCATGGTGTTCTAGAGTTTTGGTTTGATGAACTTACGCCTAAGGACTGGTTTGCTGGTGGCGAAGAGATTGATGCTTTGATTGAATCTCGTTTTTCTGAGCTGCACAAAGCAGCCATTCAAGGTGAACTATTTGAATGGCGACAAACCGCGAAAGGGCGTTTAGCTGAGATTATTGTGCTGGACCAATTTTCTAGGAATATTGGTAGAAATAGCCCTGATGCATTTTTGGCTGATCCAATGGCTTTAGCTTTAGCTCAGGAAGCGGTTGCGGGCGGCTTTGATCATCAGCTTAACCAACAACAGAAAAGCTTTTTGTATATGCCTTATATGCATAGCGAATCTTTGCTTATGCATGAACAAGCTGTTGGGCTTTTTTCTCAATCGGGATTGGAAAATAATCTAGATTTTGAGTTTAAGCACAAGGTGATTATCGAGCGATTCGGTCGTTACCCTCATCGAAATGAGGTATTAGGAAGAACTTCGACTGAGGATGAAATTGAGTTTCTGCAGCAGCCAGGCTCAAGCTTTTAATGGTCGAACTACGGTCCAATAACTGAGAAGAGGCTAATGGTTAATAAAAGCCATTAGCCTCTTTTTTTAGCGTTATCGATATTTTTGTGTTGATATTAGTCTACTTGATTAAGCGACCAATCGTAGTCATAACTGATTTTATTAGTGTTCGTTACCGGCTTTGTTCGATATTGATCTAAGTGTTGAATGAGTTGTTTTTCTGTACCAAAATCCACAGCAAACCATTCGTAAATCGATGATAGTTGAAGCTTATTATTTTCAATCAACACGCCTTTATTGCTATTAATATACTCAGTTGCCGCTTGCTCTAATAAGATCTCAGTGTTGTCTGAGGTAAAAGCTTCAGACTGTAAGTTAGGGCAACCCAAACTTGCACAATTCACTGCATAATGCGTACGCGGATCTTGCCAAATAGGTCTTAGGATTCGATGCTCTATGTCATTGAGTGTTAGTGACTTATCATTGACCACTACCACGTCATCTCCCCAGGGACCGAAACTAAATAGCCCACCGAGTTTAGTGATGGATTTAATTGGGTAAGCATTGAGAATTAAATCGACAGTCACTGCGTTATATAGGTTAACCCAGTAGGCATACTGCTCAGCTTTTGAATAGTCTAGCGGATTTACCTGTTCCAATAGCTTGATGTACTGTTCCAGCTTTGCTTTGCCTTCAGTGCTCACTGCTTGATAATGTACTAGGGTGTGTTGACCTTGCTTAACTAAATAGCTATCGAGGAATTGCTGCCAATCTTGGTGGGAGATTTGTGTTGGGTTTGCTTCATTACTTTGCTTCCAGTATGACCACAGTTCGGATTTAGGCGCAGACCAAGCTAAGGTTGAGAAAAGTAGGCTGACAATTAAAAGTAGTTGTTTCATGGCATTCTCCTGATGACTGACTACTAAGACCTTACGGCCCACTATTTTCTTTCAGGCTCAGTTAAATAAAGATGTTGGTCTAATTAAAGAGGTTAAGCTAAATAAAAAAGGCTGGCACTAGGCCAACCTTTTGTGTGTACACAGAACCGCGCAACTCTATCTTAGGTTTCTTATTTCAGGAAGCTTGGGATCTTAGCTTCAAACTCTGAAATCTTATCGGCATGCTGAAGTGTTAGACCGATATTATCTAAGCCATTCAGTAAGCAGTGGCGACGGAACTCATCAATTTCAAACGAGTATTCTTTGCCGTTAGCGCTGACTTTCATTGCTTCTAAATCAACGTTGATTTTAGCACCTTCAGTCGCTTCAACGAACTGGAAAATCTCATCAACTTCTTGCTCCGTTAGTCGAACAGGAACCATCTGGTTGTTGATTGAGTTGCCGTAGAAAATATCGGCAAAGCTTGGAGCGATCATCACTTGAATGCCGTAATCGGCAAGTGCCCACGGTGCGTGTTCACGAGATGAACCACAACCAAAGTTCTCACGAGCCAATAGAATCGACGCCCCTTGGTAGCGTGGTTCGTTCATCACAAATTCAGGGTTTGGTTGCTGACCAGCATCATCTAGGAAGCGCCAGTCGTGGAATAGGTGTTTACCAAATCCAATACGATTAACTTTCTGTAAGAACTGCTTTGGAATGATTGCATCTGTATCAATGTTGGCCGTATCTAGAGGAACGACTAATCCGGTGTGTTGTTGAAAACCTGACATGTTAAATCCTCTAATTAAAGTTCACGAATATCGACAAAGTGACCAGCGATAGCCGCTGCGGCTGCCATTGCTGGGCTAACTAGGTGTGTACGACCATCACGGCCTTGACGACCTTCAAAGTTACGGTTTGATGTAGAAGCACAGCGCTCTTGTGGACCTAAGCGGTCGTTGTTCATTGCAAGACACATAGAGCAGCCTGGTAAGCGCCATTCGAAGCCGGCTTCTTTAAAGATCTTATCTAAGCCTTCTGCTTCTGCTTGTGCTTTTACTTGCTCAGAACCTGGGACGATTAATGCTTGAACATGTTTCGCAACTTGACGACCTTTCGCTACCGCTGCTGCTGCACGCATATCTTCGATGCGAGAGTTAGTGCAAGAACCAACAAACACTTTATCGACATTGTAGTCAGATAGAGATTTACCCGCCTCAAGCCCCATGTAAGCTAAAGCTTTTTCTGCCGATGCTTTTTCTACAGGGTCAGCGAAGCTTTCTGGTGCTGGAATCGGTGTGTCTACCGAAATAACCTGACCTGGGTTAGTCCCCCAAGTAACTTGTGGTTTGATGTCTGCTGCTTCTAACGTTACAACGGCATCGAATTCAGCATCAGCATCGGTTTTCAATGTGTTCCAGTATTCAATAGCTGCGTCTAAGTCTTCGCCCTCTGGAGAGAACTTACGGCCTTTGATGTATTCGTATGTCGTTGCATCTGGAGCGATTAAGCCTGCTTTCGCGCCCAGTTCGATCGCCATGTTACATACCGTCATACGACCTTCCATCGTAAGGTCAGTGATAGCTTCACCACAGAACTCAACCACGTAGCCTGTACCGCCGGCTGCCGTTGTCTTACCAATGATCGCTAGTACGATATCTTTAGCTGTGATACCTGGAGTAACCTTACCTTTTACTTCGATCTTCATAGTTTTAGCGCGAGCTTGTTTTAGCGTTTGAGTTGCCAGAACGTGCTCAACTTCAGAAGTACCGATACCGAATGCCAATGAACCAAATGCACCGTGAGTCGCGGTATGCGAGTCACCACACACAATCGTCATGCCCGGAAGAGTAATGCCTAGCTCAGGCCCCATCACGTGCACAATACCTTGGTATTTGTGGTTTAGGTCGTAAAGCGTCACACCAAACTCTTCACAGTTCTTCGATAGCGTTTCCATCTGAATACGAGCCATCTCACCAGAAGCGTTGATATCTTTAGTTTGTGTCGATACGTTGTGATCCATAGTCGCGAAAGTCTTGTTCACTTGGCGAACTTTACGACCTTTTTCACGTAGACCATCAAAAGCTTGTGGCGACGTAACTTCATGGACTAGGTGACGATCGATATAAAGAATTGGAGTTTCGCCTTTAGCTGCAACTGCAACATGAGCGTCATAAACTTTTTCGTATAAGGTTTTTGCTTGCTGGTTTGTCGACATAGCTTTTCTTCCTTGGGGCATCAGTCCCAGTGTTTGTTTCAAGCCAAATCAAGATGTTTATGATTTGGCTTGATATTATTCTTATGTGCTTGCTTTAATTTTAGAGCTTAGAGCTTAGAGCTTAGAGCTTACGAAGCTAAAATGTACTCAGCGATCTTATCGCCCATTTCTGAGGTTGTAAGTGCTTGGTTATCACCTGCAAGATCAGCAGTTAACTCGCCAGCAGACAGAGCTTTAGATACTGCTGTTTCGATATCTTGTGCCGCTGCTTCTTCGCCTAGGCTGTAACGTAGCATTAGAGCAGCAGAAAGGATTTGTGCAACAGGGTTTGCGATATTCTTTCCTGCAATGTCAGGAGCACTGCCGCCTGCGGGTTCGTATAGACCGAAGTTACTTTCATTTAGGCTAGCAGAAGGAAGCATGCCCATAGAGCCTGTGATCATTGCACACTCATCAGAAATGATGTCACCGAAGATATTTGAACATAGCATTACATCAAATTGAGAAGGGTCTTTGATAAGCTGCATCGTTGCGTTATCAATGTACATATGGCTCAGTTTTACATCTGGGTAATCTTTTGCGACTTCCTCTACAACTTCGCGCCATAAAATAGAGCTTTGTAGTACGTTTGCTTTGTCTATTGAGTAAACGTTTTTATTGCGTAGACGTGCAGATTCAAAAGCAATTTTTGCAATACGTTCGATCTCGTAGCGGTGGTAAACCTCAGTGTCGAATGCTTTTTCATTCGGACCTTCGCCTTCACGACCTTTTGGCTGACCGAAGTAAATACCACCTGTCAGTTCGCGAACCACAACGATATCGAATCCTCGACCTGAAATATCAGCACGTAAAGGCGAGAAATCTTCTAAGCCGGCATGGATCTGCGCAGGACGTAGGTTACAAAACAGTTGGAAGTGTTTACGCAGTGGAAGTAGTGCACCACGCTCAGGTTGATCATTCGGTGGAAGGTGCTCCCATTTAGGACCGCCAACAGAACCAAACAACACGGCGTCGGATTCTTCACAACCTGTTACTGTACTTTCAGGTAGTGGGCAGCCGTGGTTATCAATTGCAATGCCACCTACATCATACTCTTCACGAGAGAAGCTAATCGCGTGCTTCTTTTCAATTGCATTTAGTACTTTGTTTGCTTGTTGCATTACTTCTGGACCGATACCGTCACCAGGTAAAACAGCAATTTTGTATGATTTTTCAGTCATGTTAATCCTTTAATTCTAATACTGAGCTTAGTGTGCTCACTTTATTCTTTGTCCTTAGTGCCAAATAACCCCTCTTATTTAAAGCGTTTATGTCGCTCAACAGAGGTTGACACTAAGGTGTCTGTTATTTGGTGTGTCTATTCTGCCGCGGCTTTATTTTGTTTCATTTCCGCAATTTGATCGGCACGGTGAATGCTATTGATTACATGTAATAGGGCTTCACCTGACGCTTCAACGATATCTGTTGAAATACCCGTTCCGTGGTATTTACGACCTTTGTAATTAGCGATGATATCGGCTTGACCTAAACCATCTTCACCTTCGCCTTTTGCTGTAAGGTCAAACTTATCTAGGACAATTTCATAACCAGTTACACGGTAGATACATTGGTAAAGTGCATCAACAGGGCCATTACCCACAGCCGCTTCGCACTTCTCTTCATCACCACATTGAAGCTTGATACTCGTTGTAGACATAACACTACCAGATTGCACGCTTAGGTAGTTAAGTTTATAAAAGTCATCTTCATCACGAAGGTTAGAGAAGTACATTAGAGCTTCTAAGTCGTAGTCAAAGACTTGCCCTTTTCGGTCTGCTAGTTTTACAAAGTCATCATATAGTGAATTTAGGTTGTACTCAGTTTCTTTATAACCCATTGCGTCCATATGGCTTTTCACAGCTGCTCGTCCAGAACGGCTGGTCAAGTTCAATGCTTTATTCTTAAGGCCAATAGACTCAGGAGTCATGATTTCGTATGTGTTTTTATTCTTTAGCATGCCATCTTGGTGGATACCTGAAGAGTGGCTAAATGCATTAGCACCGACAATCGCTTTGTTGTCTTGAATTGGCATATGACAAAGTTGACTAACTAACTTACTTGTACGGTGGATTTCGTCATATTTCAAACCAGTCGTTACGCCTAAAAGTTCTTCGCGCGTCTTGATGATCATCGCAATTTCTTCTAGTGAACAGTTACCCGCACGCTCACCGATACCATTTATTGTGCCTTCTACTTGACGAGCACCTGCTTGAACTGCGGCGATAGAGTTCGCAACAGACATGCCTAGGTCATCGTGACAGTGAACCGAAATGATTGCCTGGTCGATGTTTGGAACACGATTGAAAAGCGTTTGAATAATGCCACCAAATTCGTTAGGCACGGTGTAACCAACGGTGTCTGGAATGTTGATCGTTTTAGCACCTGCGTTGATCGCGGCTTCAACCATACGACATAAATTATCGATTGGTGTACGCCCTGCATCTTCACAAGAGAACTCAACGTCATCAGTGTAGTTACGAGCGTGTTTAACGGCTTTTACTGCCATCTCGACAACATCGTCGTAGCTACGGCGTAGCTTATCTTGAACGTGAACCGTTGAGGTTGAAATGAAAGTGTGGATACGGAACTGCTCTGCAACTTTTAATGCTTCTGCTGCTGCGTCAATATCTTTTGCTACGGCACGAGAAAGAGCACAAATACGGCTACCTTTAATATTTCGTGCAATCGTTTGAACGGATTCAAAATCACCTGGAGAAGAAACTGGGAATCCAGCTTCGATAACATCTACACCCAGTCGTTCAAGCGCATATGCAATTTGTAACTTCTCTTTTACCGTTAGGCTTGCAGCCAATGCTTGCTCACCATCACGTAAGGTCGTATCAAAAATTATCACTTGATCGTTCATGGGTGCTTCCTTATTTCGATATTAAATCGATTGCTATCCAGATTATTATTAAGAATGATGTTCTTTAAGTGTCGTTAGTTACAAAAAAACCCGCTTAGCGCGGGTTTCATATTTGTGTGTATCTTTACCCACAACTTACCCACGCGATTGGTTCACGATAAGGAGAAGTTTCAGCAGTAGAGTAAAAGAAAAAGGCATTACACAAATATCCGTAAATAAACTGTTAACACCATATTTACCGCAATTTATTCTAGTCGTCAAACGGGAAAATCTAATTTCTTTAAGCATAGTAGTGGTTGAGCTTTTGGTTATCCTGTTTGTTTTTGTTTTTACAGTTATTTATTCTTTAAGTTTGTTTTGTGGTGGTTTCTTAGTTTGCTGCTATGTTAATGGATAGGTAAAAGCTTTGTACTATTTATTTTTAACTACAGAATGAAAGCGTAAATTTCTTAACTGCCATTGTATGAATCTTTCAATGATTACTAATTAATCAAAATTTAAGAATACTTGCAATATACAGTTTCACATTCTGTAATTTTATGTATACAATTCGCCATACTATAAATCACATGGTGAAGTTATGATTAATAAATCTCGTTTAGCTGTCGCTATTGGCGGTGCCTTATTACTTTCTGGCTGTGGTGGAGGGAGTAGTGATTCTTCTACACCAGTTAATCCAAACCTGTTAAAGGTGACTGTTATTGACGGTTACTTGGAAGGTGCGAAAGTTTGGTTAGATAAAAAAGACCAAAATGGTTCTCTGAACTACCGTTTAGATAGTAGGGAGCTGTTTGCTTTTACAAACTCAGAAGGCATTGCTGAAATTAATATTAGCGATATCGGAGATTTATCTGATTATCAATTAGTAGCTAAAGCGATTGCAGGTAAGGCCGTAGATAAAGATCACGGTAAAGCAATCACTAAAGATTTGTTGATGACAGCGTTTGAAGGCGATGTGATTACTCCCTTAACTACCTTAGTTGAAGCCAAGGTTCGCACTTCGGTATCTGTTTACCAAAGTGATTCTGAAAAGTATCAACAAGCTGTGGAGGAAGTGGCATCTGATTTAGGGGTGTCATCTGAAGCTGTCATTTCTGATTACAAAAAATCACAGTCAGAAGGTGCTCTGAAAGTATCTCAAAGTGCTGTTTCATTGGTTGAGTCAGGTATTGTTCCTGATGATATAGAAGATATGACAACACCTGAAGCTTTAGTGAATGAAGCTAAGATCATTAACGATGTTGTAAAAGACACGCCGATTGGAAGTATTGTTATTGATGACCCTTCAGATCAGCTGCCGCCAGTTCAAGTTATTAATACAGATACTGATGGCGATTGGATTATCGATGAATTGGATGCATTTCCAGAAGATTCTACGGAATGGTATGACACAGATAAGGATGGTTTAGGCAACAACTCTGATCTTGATGATGATGGTGATGGTGTTGAAGATGAAAAGGATGTATTTCCATTAGACTCAAAAGAATCAGTTGATACGGATAAAGATGATATAGGTAACAATTCCGATCTTGATGATGACAATGATGGCTTATCTGATATTGAAGAAAGCAAGCTTGGTACGAATCCATTAATTATTGATACTGATGGTGATGGGGTTGGTGATAAAGAAGATGCTTTTCCACTGGATCCGGAGGAAAACACTGACACAGATAAAGATGGCGTTGGTGATAATGAAGATGCATTCCCAGAAGATCCTAATGAGTCATTAGACTCCGATAACGATGGAATTGGTAATAATGCTGACTTGGATGATGATAATGATGGTGCTGTGGATGAGGAAGACGCATTCCCATTAGATCCATTAGAATCTGTTGATACAGATAATGATGGAATTGGTAATAATGCAGATACTGATGATGATGGTGACGGTGTTGCTGATGAGTATGATGCTTTCCCGCTAGACCCGTCTGAGAATAAAGATACGGATGGCGACGGTGTTGGGGATAATAAAGACGCTTTTCCTACCGATCCAACAGAAGATTTAGACACCGATAATGATGGGATGGGTGATAATGAAGATGCCTTTCCAAGTGACCCATCTGAAACAGTAGATACTGACGGAGATGGCATTGGTAATAATGCTGATAATGATGACGATGATGATGGTTATAATGATGATGAAGACAACAACCCATTAGAGCCTATTGTTATCCCAGAGACTCTTAGTCAATGTATTGATAGCTTGCCTCATTTTGAGTTCGGTTCTCCTGTAGCAGACAGAATGAATGGAAAGGTGTATGCAGTTTCTAGAGTTGATGTTGGCTCTCATGTATCAACGCAATATATGCAAAGTGAGCTTTATATTAAAACTCAGCAAGGTATGCCTAAAGGGTTGCATGCTGGTAAAGCCATTATTGTGAATCAAATTACAGTTGATTCTGGTGATGAGCCAAGTGAATGGAGTCTGGTTTCAGAATTAGAGTACATAGATCAAAGCAGCGGTATTTATCTTGGGTTTAAAGATACTTTCCAGCGTTGGTGGGCTTTTGTGACAGAAACAAATGCTGACCAGACATTAACTTTAAATCAATCAGCTCCGCATTATGTTGAGCGTTTAGATAAATGGTCACCAGATGTACCTGTCCGCTATGAGCAGCTATCAACCATTTACTTAGGTAAAGACATCATTGAAACCGTAAATGGTAAGCGTGAAGTCTGTGTTACAGAATATTCAGGATATTACGATTTAGTAAATTCGACTGATGATGAGTCTGTTGCTGATATTTATGTCGAAGAAGTATTTAAAAGTTATTTAGATCATGATGAAGTTGTACAACGCTCAGAGCGCAGCTACATCGAATTCAACCTAGCAGATAAGGATAAATCTGATAGAGAGCCTATATGGGGTTACGAAGACTATGTTAAGACGTTAACTGGTTTTGTTCACAACGGTGAACTGTTCGGAGTTGACCCTGTTTCTGGAAATAAACCTGCAGAACAACCCGTGACATTAGAGCAGTGTTTAGCTGAACTAGAACAAGGGCTAAATCCAATACAATCAGGTGATACTTTAGAGTTTGATATAGAGAAAGCACCTGTTTGGGGAGAGACTCAAACTGGTCACTATCGTTGGGACTTGTTAGTTAATGATAATGTTTCGTGGCAAGGTCTGGATAATTTGCTTGAAAGTGGTCTTTCAGGTCAATTGTTCTGGGAAGGTCAAGTTGAACAGTACACGTTTGATGAGCGCTACTTTGTGAATCAAGATGATATCTGGCAAGGAATGGAAGCCACAGAAAATGGTGATAGTGCTATTAAATGGGGCAATGTTAATACTGGAAGTGAATTAGCATCATTAGAATCGACTTACCGAATTCCAGAAATTACTCACATTGAAGTTCGAGCCGTTGATAGTTCCACTCAGTATGGTGATTGGGAGACGGCAGAGTACGCTAAGAGTACTGTTTTTGCAGGAAAAGAAACGGTGGAATATTTTGTAGATGGTAATACATATACCCAAGAGGCTTGCCGTTTATACAGCCATGAAAAAGGTAATCTTTATAACTCTGAAAATGTTCAAACAATCCAAGAGTGGACTTCTCAGAATGATTGGTATGACAACAACGGGTTAGTTTACCGTGAGCGTCGAAACCAAGATATGCATTATGAGTACTGGAAGAGAACCTCTGTTAACCACCAGTAAAAAAGACAACTGATGGATAAAGCAGCTACCAAGGTAGCTGCTTTTTTTGTACCTAATTAATCAATTGATTAACTTTTGGTTAATTATTCTGCTTACCATTTTATATTGATAGTCTAGAATTAATCATTGATTAATTAATTTAAAGATTAGTGACATGGCTGAGATGGTATCGAGAAAAGCGGGTCGACCCCACCATAAAACGGAAGCGAGAGAATTACTGATTAGTAGTGCTCGTGACTTATTCGTCATTCACTCTTATGACAAAGTATCGACCCGGTTGATAGCCGAACGGGCTGGGGTCAATGTTGCGATGATCCGTTATTACTTTGGCAATAAAGCAGGGCTGTTTGAAAGTATGGTCCGTGAAACGCTTGAGCCAATGAAAGTGCAAATGGATAAGTTGGTGCAAAACAGCAACCAAGAAAACTTCATAGGCTTAATGAGAACGTATTACCGAGAAATGGTTAAAACACCTCGATTCCCACGCCTTATTGCTCAAGTCATGAATATGCCACCTTCCGATATACAGCGTGGATTACTGGAAAAAGTATTCCTAGATGTCACCAAACCTTGCCAAGATGCCATTTTTGGTAAGTTGCTAGAAAGTGGAGTCTTAAAAGAGGGGATGGACCCAAAACTGTGCAGAATATCTTTTGTCAGTTTAATGGTTTTTCCTTTTATAGCACCTCCACCATTGCTTGCTTTACATGGTGTCGAGCTTAATGATGCTTTTTTGAATCGCTTAATCGAACACAATATTCAACTGATGACTTCGGGGTTTATTAATACTGAATCATCATCTTACTCTGACACAGCATCACCTTTGACATCTCAACCTTCTGTACATGAAAAACCATCTGCGTAGTTATTAAAGGACTATAACAATGAAATTAAACCGTAAACTCCTGTTTTTTCCTGCGCTAGCGGTAGGTGTCGTGACTCTTTTTATTGCATCCAATTTACGACCAGACTTACCAACCAAACCAGCAGGTGACCGGGCTAGACTCGTCGATACTGTGATGTTGGAAAAACAGCCAATGGCACCATTGGCGATTGGTTTTGGAAAGGTCACACCTAAGGTTGAGTGGAAAGCCATTGCTGAAGTGACAGGTAAAATTGTGTTTCGCCATCCTAACCTTGAAAAAGGTCAGGTGATCCCCGCGGGCACTGAGGTGCTTAGGATTGATCCTTTAGATTACGAACTGAAGCTGATTCAAGCTCAGGCAGATCTAAAATCCAGCCAAACATCTTTAGCAAAACTAACCCTTGAAGAAAGTAATTTAAAACAGACGCTAAAGATCGAAAAGAATCGATTAGTGATCAGTAATAAAGAGCTGCAACGAAAACAAGATCTTCGTAAAAAAGGGCTCACTTCTCAATCTGATGTTGATCTCCAGGAGCAAAGCGCTCTGTCTCAACGCAAGTTAGTACTTGATGTCGAAAACCAAATTGCATTGATGCCTGATGAAAAACGCGTAGCTGAAGCGGTTGTGAAGGTTAATGTATCTAAAGTACAAGAAGCTCAGCGATCACTTGATAAAACTAGCGTGACATTGCCTACAGCAATGCGCATTGCACAGGTCGATATTGAACAGAACCAAGTCGTGAATTTGCAACAAACCATGGTGATTGCGCATGGTATTGATGTAATGGAAGTGGAAGCGCAGTTATCAATCCATGACATGCAAGTGTTGGCATCAAGCTTGAGAGTTTTCAGCCGAGATGAATCTGGTATTCCAACTCCGGATACTTCACCAATTTCTGCCATTATTGAATTAAGTAGTGGTAATTTGCATGCGCAGTGGAACGCTAAAGTGGCTCGTATCAGCGAAACGGTTGATGAAAATCAAGCCACGGCGGGGGTGATTTTAGAGATCCAGCAAGACTATACGCAGCTTATGCCTAACAGCGTGCCCCCATTAGTCAATGGTATGTTTGTAAGAGCTGAAATTGAAGGTGTGGCAAACCCGAGTTGGGTGATACCTGAACGAGCATTACATGGCGATACCGTGTATATGTTTGGTCAAGACAACCGGTTGAAGATGCAGTCGGTCTCTGTGATTTATCGCCGAGATAATACCGTGGTAGTGGAAGGTGATTTTGAGCAAGGCGATAAGCTGATCCTCAATGATATTTTGCCAGCGATTGATGGAATGCTGTTGCGTGAGTCTACCCTTAATAGTGAAGAGGACAGCTCACTATGATTAAGTTTTTCTCTCGCCACCCAACCGCAGCCAATTTGTTGATGCTGGGTCTATTAATTATGGGGATAAGCTCGTTATCCACGATCAAACGAGAAACTTTCCCCGCTTATGATCCTCCTTACATTATGGCTGGGGTCGTGTATCCCGGAGCTTCTCCTCAAGAAGTAGAAGAAAGCTTATGTATTCGTATGGAAGATGCGGTAGATGGTTTATCTAATATAGAAGAGACGCAATGTGAGGCAATCGAAGGCAGTGCTCGGCTGATTTTAAAGCTCAATGAAAAAGCCGATATTGGTCGTATGCTGGTGGACGTTCAAACCCAAATCAATTCTATTAATGATTTTCCTTCTGAAATCGAGTCTCCTATTGTTCAAGAGCTGGACTGGAATGAGCCTGTTGTAGATGTTGCTATTACTGCGGATACCTCTTGGCCTGACTTGAAAGCTTATGCGGAAGATCTGAAGCGGATCATGAAGCTGGATTATGAGGTTTCGTTGGTTGAAGTCAGTGGGTTTTCTGATCACCAATATCGTGTGGAATTAGATGGACAAGCAGTTCGGCAGCTTGGGTTAACGGTCGGTGATATTGCAGACCAAATTGGCAGGCAAAATATTAAATTGCCGAGCGGTAACATTGAAACGCCGGATAAACACTTCCTTATTCGTTTTGATGAAAGAAAAGTGACCCCTGTAGAGCTTGAAAATATTGTAGTGGGCTCTGCTGCAAATGGTTCTGTGATTCGCTTAAGAGACATTGCTACGATCACTGACCGGTTTGAGCTAGATGAACAGAAAGTATTGTTTGATGGTAAACCGTCGGCACTACTTAAAATTAGTAAGAACAAAGAAGATGATGCGCTGCGTATAAAAGAACGTGTGAGTCAGTTTGTTGAAGATCAACGTGCTGTTGCTCCTGACGGCGTGACATTACAGATGACCAATGATTTATCATCAGTGCTTTGGGACAGGCTGACCATGATGGTCAGTAATGGTTGGCAAGGTATTGTTCTTGTGTTTGCCACTATGTGGTTGTTCTTCAGTTTACGTTATTCATTTTGGGTCGCAGCAGGTCTTCCTGTTGCTTTCTTAGGTGGCTTATTTCTGATGGCTA
Organism: Vibrio kagoshimensis; assembly: GCF_050337535.1. Classification (NCBI taxonomy): domain Bacteria; kingdom Pseudomonadati; phylum Pseudomonadota; class Gammaproteobacteria; order Vibrionales; family Vibrionaceae; genus Vibrio; species Vibrio kagoshimensis. Next base: position 191,502 of record NZ_JAKJSZ010000007.1, on the reverse strand, counting down.
ACCTAGGCTTATCCATCAATATTATGTCTCTTGTCGGTCTATTAATGGCTATCGGGATCATGATGGATGACGCCATCGTAATTGCAGAATCAATAGCTTCCCATCTCGACAGAGGGCAGAAGGTCGATGATGCGGTTTATAACGGCGTTAAAAAAGTCTTTCCCGGTGTATTGTCTTCATTCTTAACAACCGTCTGTATTTTCGGAAGTTTACTGTTTCTTGATGGAGAAATGGGGGCGGTACTTAAAGCGGTACCACAGGTTCTGATTTTGGTGTTGTCATTAAGTTTAGTCGAAGCATTTTTAATTCTGCCAAATCACCTTTCCCATTCTCTGCATAAAGAGAAAAAAGAAAAACCAGCGTTACGCTTCAAAGTGGTATTACTTGAGAAGTTTGAGAACTTCAGAAATACAACTTTGATGAATGCCGTTGAAAAAGTGGTGGCATATCGTTATGCCTTCATGGGAGGCGTGCTAGCACTCTTACTGATATCCATTTCATTAATTGTTGGTGGCTTAGTTAAATTCCAACCTTTCCCTGAACTTGATGGGGACATTGCTGAAGCGCGCATTATTCTTCCTCCTGGCTCTTCATTAGCACAAACTGAAAAAGTGGTGGATAGAATTGTCACTTCAGCGCAGCGACTAAATGAGGAATGGAGTGAGCAAGTTGAAGATGGTAACTCATTAGTTGAACATATCACGAGTCAATTCAATGCCAATGCGGATGCCAATGAATCGGGACCTCACCTTGCGACGGTTCGACTGGACTTACGAGGGTCAGAAAGCCGTAACACTGTCATTGATGATTTTATTGATGCTTGGCGTGAAGATATAGGCGAGCTTGCTGATCCAATATCCCTTGTATTTAAACAACCGACAATGGGACCTGGTGGACGCGCAATTGAAATCAGAGTGAAGCATGATGATTTAGATGAATTGAAATCGGCGTCTATCGATATACAAAACTACCTGAATCGATTTGATGGTGTCCATGGTGTACTTGATGACATGCGCATGGGTAAAGAAGAGGTGTTGGTTAAATTACGTGATGGTGCAGAAACTTATGGCGTAAATGGACAAATGATCGCATCACAACTGCGTGCTGCATTCTTCGGACAAACCGCTGATGAAATTCAATTAGGGGTTGAGAATATCTCTATTGAAGTGCGTTTAGATAAAGCCCAAGCGGGTGACTTACAGCAACTTGCTAACTTCCCGATCATAACCAGTGATGGCAGCCAGATTCCGCTAGCAACGTTAGCGACTCTTGATTTCCAAAGAAATTACGTTCGAATTCAACGTATTGATGGATTAAGAACGATCAGCGTTTTTGGTGACATTGATAATAAGAAAGCCAGTTCATCGGCAATTTTACTTCAGTTCCAAAAAGAAGAGGTTGGCAAGCTCATAAGTAAATACCCTGGATTACGTTTTGACTTTGAAGGGGAAGCTAAAGATGCGGCTAAAACAGGTGCCTCAATGGGGAAAGGTTTCTTACTCGGACTGTTTGGTGTTTTCGCTATTCTTAGTTACCAGTTTAGAAGTTACTTAGAACCAGTAGTGGTGATGCTTGCTATTCCACTCGCGTTCATAGGTGTGGTTATTGGGCACTGGCTGTTGGGACATGCTCTTAGTATGCCTAGCATGATGGGTTTTGTTTCTTTAGCGGGTATTGTAGTGAATGACTCTATCTTGTTAGTGCAATATATAAGGCATCATGTGGATGAAGGGGATAGCGTGCATGACTCGGTAGTGAAGGCGAGCCGTGAACGCTTTCGTGCAGTATTTTTGACATCCATGACTACGGCGGCTGGTTTATTACCATTACTAACGGAAACAAGCTTACAAGCCCAGGTTATCCAACCTTTGGTCATATCTATAGTGTTTGGTATTTTTGCTTCAACTCTACTTGTGCTGTTTATGATCCCCGCTGCTTATGCCATTTTGGCGGATTTCGGAATGGTTAAAAAACACGAGCCATTGGCGGCATAGCCTATTAACGAGTAAAAAAAGCGACCGAGAGTCGCTTTTTTTGTTTTATCACTTTTCAAATTCTCATCTTCAAAGTTTGAGTGATGTTCATTTTTTATCCTCATAATCGTCACTCAACTGTCACTTTTTGCACCTAACTTTAGCGTTAATGGAATCAAAAACGCTAAGGAAGATCGCATGCGCACTATCGAGCCAATCGTCCGCTGGGATGTGGCATTTTCATTATTTTGCCTAAGAAGTCGCTATTGCAACCAAAGTGCAATGGTCAGTAAAGCTATCTCACATACGGGGGATGGGCACTTATATCTATTATTTGCGTTACTCGCTGTACTTATCGATAGCCAGCATGGAGGGGACTTCCTAGCGGTGGGCTTAACTGCTTTTGCTGTTGAACTGCCTATCTACTGGCTAGCCAAAAATACGCTTAAACGGCGTCGCCCTGCTGAGTTTTCAGATTTACTTCAGTCTCACATTGTTCCATCCGATAAATACAGTCTGCCCTCTGGGCATTCTGCTGCAGCTTTTCTAATGGCGACGGTTATTGGTCACTTTTATCCAAGCTTATATCCAGCTTGTTTAATTTGGGCATTGGCTATTGGAACGTCTCGAATTTTACTCGGAGTACATTTCCTTACTGATGTGTTAATTGGTGCCGCTTTAGGCATCGCGTGCGCCAACTTGGCGATAAACAGCGTTTTATAGTTAGATTTCTACATGACAGATTTATATAGCAAGAGCTTATATAACAAAGCTTATATAGCCTAAATTGATAACAAGAAGAGTGGTCGACGTTAAAAATGAAAATTCTCTATGGTGTACAAGGTACAGGAAATGGTCATATCGCCCGAGCTCGCGCAATGGCAATCGCGTTTCGTAAGCAGAATATTGATGTTGATTTCTTGTTTTCAGGTAGAGATACCAATAAATATTTTTCAATGGAAGATTTTGGTAATTACCAAACAAGAAGTGGACTTACGTTCTATTGCGAACAAGGGCAAGTTAAGTACTCAAAGACCTTTAGGAAAAATAATCTATGGCGATTTGCGAAAGAAATAAACCAGCTCGATTTAACGCAATATGACTTGGTGTTGAATGACTTTGAGCCTGTGACTGCATGGGCTGCACGAAAGCAAAAAGTCCCTTGTATTGGTATTAGTCATCAAAATGCTTTCCGATTTGATGTACCCAAAGCTGGTGGAAACTGGATAGAGCATTCAGTTATACAGCACTTTGCTCCAACGGAACATTATATAGGCTTACATTGGTATCACTTCGATCAGCCGATTCTTCCTCCTATAGTTCATACCAATCAAGAGAGCGTGAAAATAGAAGAGCAACAACATTTCACTTTGGTTTATCTACCATTTGAAGATGTAGAGGCAATTTCTGAATTATTGATGAAATTTATCTCACACCAATTTGTCTGTTATCACCCTGAGGTTATTGAGCAAAATACAATTGAAAATGTCGTATTCAAACCATTGAGTTTCGGTCACTTCCAAATGGACTTAAAGAAATGCTCTGGGGTGGTTGCTAATGGTGGGTTTGAATTGCCATCAGAAGCATTAACTCTAGGTAAAAAATTGCTTCTGAAACCCTTAGATGGGCAGTTTGAACAGCGTAGTAATGCCGCTACTTTGGAAGCTTTAGGTCTGGCTCAAACCATGAGTTTTTTAGACCCTGCTATTTTGCGTAGCTGGCTCAATGAAGAACAAGCGGAAATCGTGACTTACCCAGATGTTGCCAGTGCCATCGTTGAATGGGTCTTAGCGGGTGACTGGACGAATCAAGACAATCTTAGAAAGCAACTTTGGGACAAGGTCGATTTCCCAAGTTATGCATCAATAAATTGATTCATAGCTGAGGTTTTTGAATGGGGCTATCCATTAATACACAGCCTCAATGGCTTGTAACAAATGTAACCAATAATCTAAGTGGTAGCTCAAAGGATATTTAAAACCAAAATTGAACAATTTTATATTTTTTTATGATTATATAAGATGCTGAAATTTAATGGTTATTTAATGTGTGAGGTAAAATTACATTATTCTTTATCAATCTAGTTGGTGGCCTGCAAAGTATTGGTTAATAGTAGAAGTCAGCCGAGAAATATCGACCTGGCAAATATAAGAATCAGTGGTTATCTATTCCCACACCATTACAAATTTAACACTGTCGAACATGACAAGAGGCAACCTAAATGTTAGAGAAAAAAGACGCAATGAGTGCTATTGCAAGCTATAGAATGGAAAGCACATTACGTGGAGTAGATTTAAACCTTTTAACTGTTTTTGATGCCGTAATGCAAGAACAAAACATTACACGAGCAGCTCATAATTTAGGGATGTCTCAACCAGCAGTAAGTAATGCTGTTGCGCGTCTTAAGGTAATGTTTAATGATGAGCTGTTTATGCGTCAAGGTCGTGGTATTCAACCGACTCAACGAGCTCGTCAATTATTCGGTCCAATTCGTCAGGCTCTACAGCTTGTGCGTAACGAATTACCAAGCTCTGTGTTTTCTCCAGAAACGTCTTCACGCATGTTTAAGCTCGCAATTTGCAGCCCTTGTGATATGCGCTTTGCACCTAAGATTATGTCGACAATTGGTACTCAAGCACCAAATGTTCAGCTGCATATGGATGCGGAATTTGATCGTCAACTCTCTGAGCGTATGCGTTACCAAGAGATCGATTTTGTCATCGATTATGCTCGATTTGACGAGCAAGGTTTCTCTAGCACAGAGATTTTTCAAGATGAATTAGTGGTTGTTGTTGCTAAATCTCACCCACGCATCAATGGTGAAGTGACAAAGGCTGAATTGCTGGATGAAAAGCATGCGAAACTTTCTCGTATTCATGGCCAACGCAGTTTCTCTGAGCAAGCGTATCGAGATCTTGATTGCTTGGCATATTACGAAGGTACAAGTTTAAGCAATGTGTTGTACGTAGTAGGTCAATCTGAACTTGTGACGATTGCTCCTCGTTGGATGGTAGAGAACGCTGCGAATAAAGAGCAGCTACAAGTGATTGATTTCCCATTCGATAATGCTGCGATTTCAGGCTACTTAAGCTGGCATGAATCAAGTGAAAAAGATAAAGGTCACATTTGGTTACGAGATCAATTGATGATGATTTGCGGTGAGGTAGTCGCACTTAATTAAGTCGCTATCTTATTGATATTAAAGCCTCAAGTTAATGTTTAGCTTGGGGCTTTTTTGTTTGTTAAGTGATAAATGCATCATTAAGTTAAAGTTGAGCATACTATTACTTATAACTTTGAGCTTCATCAGTTGCCTTTTCTATGATCAAAGGTACACTTGTGCGCTCAAAAAAGCTTACAGGTGTAAGCCAAAGGTATAGACATGGCCAATTTAGATTTTCATATCGTAAAAAGACTTCGTGACCAAATTGCCCAAGGTGGCAGCCGCACTGCTTTAAAACATAAAGTAAACAACGTGTGGGAAGGCATTAGCTGGCAGCAGTTTGGTGAGCAAATCGATACGCTATCATTAGCGTTACTGGCTCAAGGGCTGAAAATCCAAGATAAGATCGGTATCTTTTCAAATAACATGCCTCAGTGGACAATCGCTGACTTTGCATCATTACAAGCTCGTCTTGTTACCGTACCGATTTATCCAACTAATACGGCTGCTCAGTCGTCTTACATTATTCAAAATGCAGATGTAAAGGTTCTGTTCGTTGGTGAGCAAGCTCAATTTGATGCCGCCGTGGATATTTTTGAAGAATGTGAGCAGCTTGAAACTGTTGTTGTAATGTCAGAAGGCATCGACACTCAAGGGCATGATTTTGCTCTGTCTTGGGCTGAATTCATGGCATGCGGCGTTGAAGCTCAACAAGCTGAATTAGATACTCGTTTAGCTGATGCGCAAATGGATGACTTGCTGACGCTGATTTATACATCAGGTACCACAGGCCAACCAAAAGGCGTAATGCTTGACTACACAAACATTGGTTCTCAACTTGAAGGACATGATGAGCGTTTGAGTCTAAGCCAAGATGATGTGTCTTTGTGTTTCCTTCCGCTTTCTCACGTATTCGAACGTGCGTGGACGTTTTATGTCTTATATAAAGGTGCAACAAATTGCTACCTACAAGACACCATGCAAGTACGTGATGCATTAAGCGATGTTAAGCCAACGGTGATGAGCGCAGTTCCTCGCTTCTACGAGAAAATCTTCTCAGCTATACATGAAAAAGTATCTAAAGCGCCTTTCATCCGTAAAGTGATGTTTACTTGGGCAGTCAACATGGGGGCAAAGCTGTCTGTTTGTCACCAAGAAGGTCGCACACCATCGTTCATGCTTAGGAAGAACCATGCGCTAGCGGACAAGCTTGTTTTGTCTAAATTGCGTGCATTGCTTGGCGGTAACATCAACTTTATGCCATGTGGTGGTGCAAAGCTTGATGAGACGATTGGACGCTTCTTCCATGCAATTGGAATTAACGTGAAGCTTGGTTACGGTATGACAGAAACTACAGCAACAGTTTCATGCTGGGACGACCGATGCTTTAATCCTGATTCTATCGGTATGGCTATGCCAGGCGCTGAAGTAAAAATTGGTGACAAAAACGAGATTTTAGTTCGTGGTCCAATGGTGATGCGTGGTTATTACAAAATGCCAGAAGAAACCGAAAAGACATTTGATGAGCAAGGTTTCTTAAAGACGGGCGATGCGGGTCAGTTTGATGAAAATGGCAACCTATTCATTACTGATCGTATTAAAGAATTGATGAAGACATCTGGTGGTAAATACATTGCTCCTCAAGTTATTGAAGGTGCGATTGGTAAAGATCACTTTATTGAACAGATCGCGGTGATTGCTGACACTCGCAAGTTTGTTTCTGCATTGATTGTGCCTTGTTATGACTCGCTAGAAGAGTATGCCAAAGAACTGAATATCAAGTATCACGACCGCGTTGAGCTTATTAAGCATCACCAAATTGTTGAGATGCTAGAAAAGCGTGTGAATGGATTACAAAATGAGTTAGCTAAGTTTGAACAAGTCAAACGATTCAAGCTATTACCTAAAGCGTTCTCTATGGATGATGGTGAATTAACGCCAACCCAGAAATTGCGTCGTAAGGTCATTCATGACAAGTATCAGGACGAAATCGAAGAAATGTATACTGAAAAGTCGAAAGAGAAGTAATTTTTCTTAAGTTAATTTTTTAGTTGTATAAAAATCCCCCAGTGAACGTAAGTACGTTTATTGGGGGATTTTTTGTATCTAGGCATTAAAGAAATGTGCGAAAGCGCACAGATAAAATAGGGACAAAAAATTAAAACAGGTCGGCATATTGGATATTTTATTCTTTTTTGTTGACTGGTTGTGGCTTTTAATTTTGCTTAGTGAGTTATTCTAAGCCTTATATGGTGGTTTTATGGTATTAAGCAGTAGATTGATGAGATAAAAGATTAATCAGGGTTAGACCATATGATAATAAAAAGTTACAGTTGTTTCGTACCGCTGCTTCTTGTTACCACAAAGAGCAGCCATAGCCGAAAAAGTGGAAGTATTTCGAATTAGGCTACGAATAAGACCTAGACTATGTAAAACCAGCCCACTCTGCTCAACAGGCAGTAATGGAAACTGGTAAGGAGAGCAATATGACAACAAAACCTGAAGCTGCTGTGTCATCAGAGACCTCAGTATCATCTGAAACAGCAATGTTATCTGGCGCAGAGATGGTTGTGCAGTCTCTAATTGAAGAGGGTGTTGAACAAATCTTTGGCTACCCAGGTGGTTCTGTGCTTGATATCTATGATGCCCTGCACGCCAAAACAGCCGAAATTAAACACGTATTAGTACGACATGAGCAAGCTGCAACCCATATGGCGGACGGTTACACCCGCTCAACGGGTAAGCCTGGTGTTGTGCTGGTATGTTCAGGTCCAGGAGCGACCAATACCGTAACAGGTATTGCCACCGCTTATATGGACTCAATCCCAATGATTGTTATTTCTGGTAACGTACCAAATAACTTAATTGGTAATGACGCTTTCCAAGAATGTGACATTGTGGGTGTATCTCGCCCGATTGTTAAACACAGTTTCCTAGTAAAGAAAGCAGAAGACATTCCTGAAGTCGTTAAAAAAGCTTTTTATATATCCACTACCGGACGCCCTGGCCCTGTGGTTATTGACCTGCCTAAAGATATTTTAAACCCGCAGATCAAACTTCCATATGAATACCCAGAAACCATCAAAATGCGTTCATATAACCCAACTCTGACTGGTCATAAAGGCCAAATTAAAAAGGCACTAAAAGCGCTTTTAGAAGCGAAAAAGCCAGTGCTTTATGTGGGTGGTGGAGCTGTTATCTCAGAAGCCGATAAGCAATTGCTTAAACTGGCAGAAACGTTGAACTTACCTGTCGTGAGCACTCTGATGGGGCTTGGGGCATTTCCAGGTACACATAAAAATTCTCTGGGCATGTTGGGCATGCATGGTTTGTATGAAGCCAATATGGCAATGCACAATGCAGACTTAATTTTTGGTATCGGTGTTCGTTTTGATGACCGCACGACCAATAATCTAGAAAAATACTGCCCCGATGCGAAGATCATGCATATTGATATCGATCCATCATCGATCTCTAAAAACGTAAAAGTCGATTTACCTATCGTTGGTTCTGCCGAAAAAGTGCTAGAGAGCATGGTTAACTTGCTGATTGAGCAAGGTGGAACGAATGATGAACAAGCACTGGAAAGCTGGTGGAGTGAAATTAAGCAATGGCAAGATCGTGATTGTCTTGCATACGAGAAATCATCAGAACGTATTAAGCCACAACAAGTTATTGAGACACTCCATAAAGTAACCAATGGCGATGCATATGTTGCTTCAGATGTAGGTCAGCATCAGATGTTTGCTGCTCTGTACTATCCATTTAATAAACCACGTCGTTGGATTAACTCTGGTGGTCTTGGCACTATGGGCTTCGGTCTGCCTGCTGGTATGGGTGTTAAATTCGCTAAACCGGAAGAAGAAGTCGTTGTCGTAACGGGTGATGGCAGTATTCAAATGAATATCCAAGAGCTTTCTACGGCTCTTCAATACAATATTCCAGTTAAGATCATCAACCTAAACAATCGATTCTTAGGAATGGTGAAGCAGTGGCAAGACATTGTTTATCAAGGTCGCCACTCAAATTCATATATGGACTCAGTTCCAGATTTTGCTGCAATCGCAGAAGCGTATGGTCATGTCGGTATGCGTATTTCTTCTCCTGATGAGTTAGAGGCAGGTTTAGAAAAAGCACTATCAATGAAAGATCGTTTAGTGTTTGTCGATATTAGCGTGGATGACACCGAGCACGTTTACCCAATGCAAATTAAAGGCGAGGGTATGGATAATATGTGGTTAAGCAAGACGGAGAGAACATAATATGAGACACATTATTTCGCTATTAATGGAAAACCAACCTGGTGCGCTTTCTCGTGTGGTTGGCTTGTTTTCTCAGCGTGGCTATAACATTGAATCTTTGAACGTATCACCAACGGATGATCCAACATTATCGCGTTTGAACGTAACGACTAATTCTAATGAGATGCAATTAGAGCAAATTCAAAAGCAGCTGCATAAGTTAATTGATGTACTCAAAGTCCAAGAAGTCTCGGAATTTGAGCATATCGAACGTGAGCTTATGATGGTAAAAGTTAAAGCCAGTGGTTTTGCTCGTGCGGAAGTTAAGCGTACCGCTGATATTTTCCGAGGGCAGATTGTTGATGTTACTGCCTCTCAATATACGGTTCAAATGGCAGGTACCAGTGAAAAGTTAGATGCATTCATTCAAGCTCTCTCTGAAGTGACTGACGTTGTAGAAGTCGCCCGAAGTGGCGTTGTGGGCATTGCTCGTGGTGAAAGGTCACTTAAAGGTTAGATACCTCATTAGTATTGGTTATTTATAAAATTGACAATAAAGCCGCTTTTTTCTAGCGGCTTTTATTTTGTTCAAACTTTACGGTGGTATACTCCTTCCCCAATTCATAGAGCAGAGAGAAAAAGATGAGAAATAAAAAATTAGTGTTTACGCTTCTCATCATCAGTATTACTTTTTGCTCTGTTGTTAGTTTGTATTACTTACAACGATATCAAAATGTTAAACATCAAAGCTTCAACAACACTGCAAAACAAGCTCTGCACCAATTAGTCTATACCGAACGTGAATATAGCGTTTGGCGAGACCAACTTCTTTCTGTTATGGAACTACTTAGCCATAGCCAGCGTTTGATCGAATTTTCTACTTCTCCATCAATTCAAAACAAGAAAGTGTTAGAGGAAGTATGGGAGTCAGTATTAAGGAATCAGAAGTGGTATACCCAAATTCATTTACTTGATTTGAATGGTATTGAACAAGTTCGAATGAATTATTCCTTCTCTGATGGAATTGTGACGGTACCTGGTCGTTTGCAAGATAAGTCTCAAGAAAGCTACTTTAATTATGCGAAAAGTTTGCAAGCAGAAGAAATCGGGGCTTGGGGAATAGAACTTGAAACTGACCATGGTGAACTGGTTTATCCATATAAGCCTATTTTAAGGATTATCACACCTGTATCGGCGAAAGGTCAGGTTGCAGGTTACCTGGTGATTAATATCGATGTTTGGAATTTAGCTTCAAGACTAAACTTCTCTCCAGATCATGATGTCAGAGCAGAAGTGGTTAACGAGTCCGGTTATTACATTGCCAGCCATAACAATAGCAAGTTATTTGGTGACTCGATCCCAGAGCGCAAAGAATTCAACCTTAAAAAAATAGCACCGAAGTTGTGGGATCATATTTCTCAGGAGCAAACGGGTTATATTTTTGAAGATGATAACTTATTTGCATTCAATAAAGTTAGCTTAGCTGCAAAGCAAAAGCTATTTCTTGTGGTACAACTGAATGAAACGCAGCTTTTACAAAGGGCTGAACGTGACTTGGATGACCTGGCTAAAGAACAGGTCATTGTACTTTTTGCGATGCTGATCTTTGCTATACCTTTTGCTTTTGTCGTAGTTCATTTTCGTCGCCGAAATATTGAAAGTAAGCTGGCGCGTGCAGCTTTGAATGGTATGTCGGCTGTTATGATTTCCGATAAATCTCATCGAACGCTTATGATTAATAATGAATTTGAGAGTATGACGGGGTATGGCGGTGCGTCTCTAGAAGGGAAGAATGCACTTAAGATCTTATTTGAAAATACTGATGATCTTGATGCTATGAAACGTATTTGGACCCATTTAGCCGATGAGGATATTTGGGAAGGCGAGGTGACGTGTAAAACAAAATTACGTTTGCCTTTTACTGCCATCATGCGCGTTCATGCCATTAAAAATGCATCGAATAAAACGAGCTACTATATTACTTCATTAGTTGATATATCGGTACGTAAGGAGCTAGAGGATAGGCTGCGTATCTTAAGTGAGCGTGATTCGTTAAGCCAGCTGTGGAATCGTAGAAAGTTTGAAGAGCAACTTGAACGCCATTCTCTTTTATGTGAACGCTACCCAAATGAAGCAACCTGCTGCTTAGCACTCGTAGATATTGATCATTTCAAACGGATTAATGATGAACTCGGTCACGATGAAGGAGATCGAGTAATACAAGCGGTCGCACAATTGTTAGTGACAAGCCTGCGCACTACTGACTTTGTTGCTCGAGTTGGAGGTGAGGAATTTGCTTTGCTCATGCCTCATACATCGTTAGCTGAGGCGCAGTTGGTACTCAATCGTTTGAGAGAACAAGTTGAGCAAACTGATGGGACGAAAGTTACGATCAGCATAGGCTTTACTGACTTAACGAGTAACAGCACCCGTTCTTATAAGTGTGCAGATATAGCGCTGTACGAATCTAAATCTTCAGGCCGAAACTTGGTTTCTCTTTGCGGCAGCCAAGACGATATCGCCTAGCTTATTCTTTAGCTAAGTCACTTCATTTTTTGATTTTACCAGCCTATTTTTACCTCTGCATGCGATTGTGTTTATCAATGTTCTCTCTCATAAAGTTAAGGATATTAGACTAAAGTCTAATGCTTCACTAAACTGAATTATGGGAAAGATCCTGAGCTTTTATTCTGTTGTTGTAGTTGATGATTAGTTTTACTTGTATGGAATAACGTTAATCAGTACATGACTAATCAATTCTAATAAGCCATGAATAACGTTAGAGAGTTTGGATTATTGCTTATTGGAATTGTTTAAGGTGAATAGATTTGGGGATCATACTATCTGGTTTTGAGAGGCTTGGTATGTATGTTGATTGTTTAGTGAGGATCACAATAGGTACATTGTTGATACTTGGGTTTAAACTTAGTGCACTGTACTTCTTATTAATGGTATTGCTACTGAATACTCACCACAAAGAGTTTTTTGGTTGGTAATAAAAAACGGAGCCGAAAGGCTCCGTTTTAATATCAACTTGATTTTTAAGCAGCTTCAATCACTTGCTCAATGCGCTTCATTGAACCATGAAGGTGGCGGTCAAGCAGCTCAGCTGCTTGTTCAGAGTTCTTTGCTAGTACTAACTTCATGATCATCTCGTGCTCATCGATGTTAAACAAATCATCGGATAAAGAGTTTTCAGATAGTGCTAGGAAGCGGTATCGCTTAACCTGATTAATCAAATCGCTAAAGAATTCAAACATATTTTTAGAGTCTGCGCCTTCAAGAAGAGCAATATGAAATTGTTGGTGGCGCTCTTCCCATTCTGCACTGTCGAATTCTTCTACTACGTTCTGAATACGTGAAAGCTTGTGATAAGACGTTAGTACTTCCAATTCCCAAGTTTCATCGCCCATAGCAATTGCTTTTTTCAATAGTACGGAAGATACAACACGTAAGCTTTCGTATAAGTCGTTCAACTCTTCTTTTGAGACAGGAGCGACCCAACACCCTTTTTGTGGCTCTAGCTTAACGTATTTACTCCAAGATAATTGAACTAAGGCCTCACGTATTGGTGAAGCGCCAACGCAATATTTTTCTTTTAATTCTGCTACCACAAGCTTTTGACCAGGGCGTAAATCACCTTTCAAAATATCTTGGCGAATCATTTTTGCTACTTTGTCAGTTAGTGTTGGACTAGACATTACATGCTCTCAATCTTTTTTGGATTTTTGTCTGTCAATTTTCTGATTTGTAATGAGTAGAATAGGAAAATAACAGTACGGAGTTCTGGGTTGGATAATACAGCGTACTGAAAAGTTAGGCAAGATTTGATTCATAAAAAAAGAGGGCCGAAGCCCTCTTTTTATATTCTATGTGAAGTTATTTACTTTTTATAGAACTTGTACAGACGCAGTGTTAGTGCAAGAAGAAACTAGAGCACCAGAAACCATTACTACGATATCGCCTTTTTTACCAAGACCAGATTGTAGAGCAATTTCTTTACCGTCGATGTAGAAAGCATCAGTGCTTGCAATAGATTCAACAACTACAGGTGTAACACCTTTAGTTAGAACTAGCTGAGCAGCTGTTTTTTGGTTTGTAGTAAGAGCCAGAATGTTTGCTGTAGGGAAGTACTTACGTACTGAACGTGCAGATTTGCCGCCTTCAGTTGCAACAACGATTAGAGGAGCAGCTAGCTTCTCTGCTGTGTCTACTGCACCTTTACAAACTGCTTCCGTGATACGTAGGCGAGGGCTGTCTAGGCGAGAACCAAGTTCTGCTTTAAGAGCACCGTCAGTACGGTTCGCGATTTGAGCCATGATAGTAACAGCTTCAACTGGGTACTTACCTTTAGCAGTTTCACCAGAAAGCATTACAGCATCAGTGCCATCCATGATAGCGTTCGCAACGTCACCCGCTTCTGCACGAGTTGGACGTGGGTTGCTGATCATAGAGTCAAGCATTTGAGTTGCAGTGATAACCATCTTACGTGCACGGTTACATTTCTCGATCATCATTTTCTGAGCGAAGATTACTTCTTCAGCTGGGATCTCAACACCTAGGTCACCACGAGCAACCATGATGCCGTCAGAAGCTTCAAGGATTGAATCGAAGTTATCTACGCCTTCTTGGTTTTCAATCTTAGAAATGATGTGGATGTTCTCGCCGCCGTTAGCGTTTAGAAGCTCACGGATTTCTTTAACGTCGTCTTCTTTACGGATGAAAGAAGCAGCAACGAAATCAACGCCTTGCTCACAACCAAACTTAAGGTCAGCTTTGTCTTTCTCAGAAAGAGCTGGAAGTTGAACAGAAACGCCAGGAAGGTTAACACCTTTGTTTTCGCCTAGAGCACCGTTGTTAAGAACTTTACACTTAACTTCAGTTTCTGTTGTTGCGATAACTTCCATTTCGATTAGGCCGTCATCAACAAGAATTGTGTTACCTGCTGTTAGGTCTTTTGCAAAACCTAGGTAAGTTACTGCTACTACGTCTTTGTTACCAACAACTGTTGAGTCAGTTGTGAAAGTGAACTCTTGACCAGCTACTAGATCTACGTCATTACCATCTTCTAATTTGATAGTACGGATTTCTGGACCTTTAGTATCTAGAAGGATAGCAAGTTGCTCACCTTTGTTTTCCATTACTTTACGGAAGTTCGCGATACGTGTGCCGTGCTCTGCGAAATCACCGTGAGAGAAGTTAAGACGCATAACGTTCATGCCAGCATCAACTAGTTCAGTTAGCTTCTCTACAGATTCAGTTTTAGGGCCAATCGTACATACGATTTTGGTCTTTTTCATGGAAGGTACTCTCCGGTAAGTATTGTTACAATTTGAAATTTGTTTATTGCCTAAAGGTGCTCATCTATAACTCCAACATTTTGTGCCTGTTAGTAAAACTATAGTGTGTTGCTTTTAACCTTCAGAGTTGTAAGTCTTTCATCAGTTTTAGTCATTTTATGACCAAACTGTTTTGATTCAACATCGGGTTTCTGTGACTTACACCAACATAACAGGTGTAAGTTGCAGAAAAATAACGGTCAATTCTGTAATTTTTTTTCTTTTAGGGTGCGGATTCTACCACCGAATCACTTCAATATCACTGCTTAACAATTGTCTTAGGACAAGGTTTTATCTCAAAAGATTAATTTTTTAGATCGAAATAAATAGACTAAATAGTTTCGATGTAACTATAATAAGTTTCAAATCGAAACTATTTGGTCTTTCTTAAATGTCGAAACGAAACACTCAGCTTAGAAGGCATACAATTTCTAGCCTCGTAAATGAAAAAGGTGAGGTTAGCGTCGATGAATTGTCCGCTAAGTTTGAAACCTCTGAAGTCACAATTAGAAAGGATCTTGCGTCTCTTGAGAAAAATGGTCAGCTTTTACGCCGTTATGGCGGAGCGATTGCCTTACCTAAGGAAGTTGCAAGTGACGAAATGAGCCATAAGGTTTCGAATCGAAAGATTTCTCTTGCAAGTGCTGCTGCAAACCTGATCCGTGACCATAATCGTATTGTTATCGATAGTGGCAGTACGACAGGGGCATTGATTGAGCAATTAAATGGTAAGCGTGGTTTAGTAGTCATGACTAACTCATTACATGTTGCGAATGCTTTGAATGAATTAGAAAGCGAACCCACTTTATTAATGACGGGCGGAACATGGGATACCCATTCTGAATCTTTTCAGGGGCAAGTCGCTGAGTCAGTGTTGCGAGCTTACGATTTTGATCAGCTTTTCATCGGTGCTGATGGCATTGACTTAGAGCGTGGAACGACCACTTTTAATGAATTAGTTGGGCTTAGTAAAGTCATGGCTGAAGTTTCTCGTGAAGTTATCGTCATGGTGGAATCAGAGAAAGTTGGAAGAAAAATACCAAATTTAGAATTGGCTTGGCAGCATATAGATGTATTGATTACAGACGCAGAATTAGCCCAAGAAGCTAAAGCGACCATTGAGTCGCATCAAGTTCGAGTGATCTTAACCAAGCCGGTTTAAATCAATTTAAATAACAATATAAATTTAATGTCCTACATTTAATCTTTATAGATATAGCCTTTGCTTGCTGCTGTAGGAATAACCAAAAATTAATGGAGTATAACCATGTGTGGAATAGTCGGTGCTGTAGCACAACGTGATGTCGCTGAAATTTTAGTAGAAGGCTTACGTCGTTTAGAATACCGCGGATACGATTCAGCAGGTGTAGCGGTTGTTGATTCTGATAATAACCTAACTCGCGTGCGTCGTTTGGGTAAAGTGCAAGAGCTTGCTGATGCAGTCAATTCTCAAGATGTTATTGGTGGTACAGGTATCGCTCATACACGCTGGGCCACACACGGGGAGCCATCTGAAGCGAACGCACACCCACACATGTCTGGTGATATCGCTGTTGTACATAATGGTATTATTGAAAACCACGAAGCACTGCGCGCTATGCTGCAAGAGCGTGGCTACGTATTTACTTCACAAACTGATACTGAAGTTATTGCTCACTTAGTTGAATGGGAACTTCGTACTTCAGCTTCTTTGGTTGAAGCGCTACAGAAAACAGCAACACAACTAGAAGGTGCATACGGTACTGTAGCTGTAGATCGTAAAGATCCAAGCCGCGTTGTTGTTGCTCGCTCTGGTAGCCCTATTGTTATTGGTTTTGGTGTGGGTGAAAATTTCCTAGCATCTGATCAACTTGCACTTTTAAGTGTAACTCGTCGTTTCATGTACTTAGAAGAAGGTGATGTTGCTGAGGTGACTCGCCGTGACGTGACAGTATTTGATGTAGCGGGTGAGCGTGTTGAGCGTGAAATCGTTGAGTCAAATGCAGAACACGACGCAGGTGATAAAGGTAAATACCGTCACTTCATGCAGAAAGAGATCTTTGAACAGCCAACGGCGCTAATCAACACTGTGGAAGGTCGTATTTCTGACACTTCTGTTATCACTAACGCAATTGGTGTTAAAGCTGAAGAGATCCTAAGTAAGGTTGAACACGTGCAGATCATCGCGTGTGGTACATCTTACAACTCTGGTATGGCAGCACGTTACTGGTTTGAGTCTCTAGCTGGCGTAAGCTGTGATGTAGAGATTGCCTCTGAGTTCCGTTACCGTGATTTCGTTGTTCGCCCGAACAGCCTTTTAGTGACTTTGTCTCAGTCTGGTGAAACCGCTGATACACTTGCTGCGCTTCGTCTTGCAAAAGAGAAGGGTTACATGTCTGCAATGACTATCTGTAACGTTGCAGGATCTTCGTTGGTTCGTGAATCTGATTTTGCTTTCATGACTCGCGCAGGGACTGAGATCGGTGTTGCTTCTACTAAAGCATTCACCACTCAACTAGCTGCAATGCTGATGATGGTAACGTCAATTGGTCGCCTGCAAGGTCGTATCAATGAAGAGAAAGAAGCGGAAATCGTTCAAGCACTTCACCAACTGCCTGCTGATATCGAGAAAGCACTAGCGTTTGATAAAGAGATTGAAGCACTGGCACCAGATTTTGCTGATAAGCACCACACTCTGTTCCTGGGTCGTGGTGAGTTTTACCCAATCGCGATGGAAGCATCTCTTAAATTGAAAGAGATCTCTTACATTCACGCAGAAGCATACGCTGCTGGTGAGCTTAAGCACGGTCCTTTGGCTCTTATCGATGCAGACATGCCAGTAGTTGTTATTGCACCAAGCAACGATTTGCTAGAGAAGCTGAAATCGAACGTTGAAGAAGTACGTGCTCGTGGCGGTTTACTTTACGTATTCGCTGATGAAGATGCGGGCTTTGAAAGCGATGAGAACATGAAGATCATCAAGATGCCTCATGTGAATGAAGTAACCGCACCTATCTACTACACGGTACCAATGCAATTGCTGTCTTATCATGTTGCTTTGATTAAAGGTACTGATGTCGATCAGCCTCGTAACTTAGCGAAAGCTGTAACAGTAGAATAATATCTACCGAAAATGCAAAGGTGCCTATTCATTGCTCGATGTAATATTACATTTATTTGTGGTGTTAAATAATTTATTGGTCACAGCTTATGGAATTTTCAATTTGAATAAAGCCTAGAGCTGCTAACTTTATAGATGCAGGTAATCAACTACTAATAAAGTCGATACCACCTTTGCTTTTTGCTGACTGGAATAAACGAGAGCCTAAGTGCTCTCGTTTTTTATTTCTAAGTTAGCTTCGAGTATGGATATTGTAATGCAGTCGAATACCTACCTTAGAAAAGCAAAAAGCCAGAGCAGCGTAAACTGTTCTGGCTTTTTTAATTTGGTGGCCCCTCCCAGATTTGAACTGGGGACCGAACGATTATGAGTCGTGCGCTCTAACCACTGAGCTAAGGGGCCGATAGGGGATAGATTATAGGGGATGCTTTTTACTGTGTCTAGCTTCGATATAGCTGTTATAGAGACAAATTGTACGGATCGCGATTATATATTAACCACTTAAATCAGTGGGATACAAAAAAGGTGAGCCAGTGCTCACCTTTTGTATTTTATGATTAAAAGTTAATCACACTTTAATCTGTAATTATTCGTCTAAGAAGCTGCGCAGAGTTTCTGAACGGCTTGGGTGACGAAGCTTACGAAGTGCTTTAGCCTCAATCTGACGGATACGTTCACGAGTAACGTCGAACTGTTTACCAACCTCTTCTAGAGTGTGGTCTGTGTTCATATCGATACCAAAACGCATACGCAGTACTTTTGCTTCACGAGGTGTTAGACCTGCAAGAACGTCTTTAGTTGCGCCACGTAGACTGGTTGCTGTCGCTGAGTCTAGTGGAAGCTCTAGAGTTGTATCTTCAATGAAGTCACCTAGGTGCGAATCTTCGTCATCACCGATTGGTGTTTCCATTGAGATTGGCTCTTTAGCGATTTTCAGTACTTTACGAATCTTGTCTTCAGGCATCTGCATGCGTTCAGCAAGTTCTTCCGGTAGTGGTTCACGACCCATCTCTTGTAGCATTTGACGAGAGATACGGTTTAGTTTGTTGATCGTTTCGATCATGTGAACCGGAATACGGATAGTACGAGCTTGGTCGGCAATCGAACGAGTGATTGCTTGACGGATCCACCACGTAGCGTAAGTTGAGAACTTGTAACCACGACGGTATTCAAACTTATCTACAGCTTTCATCAGACCGATGTTACCTTCTTGGATTAGATCCAGGAATTGTAGACCACGGTTTGTGTACTTCTTAGCAATCGAGATTACTAGACGTAAGTTAGCTTCAACCATTTCTTTCTTTGCACGGCGAGCTTTTGCTTCACCGATAGACATACGACGGCTAATATCTTTAATGCTTTGAACTGTTAAAGATGTTTCACGTTCAATAATGTCTAGCTTTTGAATCGAACGACGGATGTCATGCTCATTACGTCTGATTTTTTCAGCGTATGGTTTATCTGAAGCTAATACTTCATCCAACCATGCTTCGCTAGATTCGTTGCCTGTAAATAGTGCAATGAAAGATTTCTTCGGCATTTTGCCGTACTCAACAGTTTGACGCATGATTAAGCGTTCTTGAGTACGTACTCGATCCATTGAAGTTCGAAGTTGGGTTACTAGATAATCAAATTGCTTCGGCGTTAGACGGAACTCTTTGAAAACGTCTTGCATCATTGTTGTTGCAAGTACTGCTTTCGGGCTGTCATTACCGTATTCATTGATTGCAAGCTGACGATTTTGGTAGCTAGTGCGTAAAGCAGTAAACTTCTCAAGAGCAAGCTCAGGGTCGATACCTGTGTCTTCTTCTTCCTCTTCCTCGTCATCGCCTTCTTTGTTTTCGCCGTCTTCATCTTTTAGATCAGTTTCAGCAAGCTCAGAACCGATGTGAGTCGCAGTTGGTGCTGCAGTGCCATCATCGTCTGGGTCAACGAAGCCGTTGATTAGGTCAGTTAAGCGTAATTCTTCAGCCTGAACCTTGTCGAACTGCTCCAAGATGTATGGAATAGTGCCAGGGTATTCAGCAACCGAAAGCTGAACTTGATTAATACCATCTTCGATACGCTTAGCGATATCGATTTCGCCTTCACGAGTTAGTAGCTCAACAGTACCCATTTCACGCATGTACATGCGGACAGGGTCAGTTGTACGACCAATTTCGTTTTCTACGCTTGATAGAGCTGCGGCAGCAGCTTCAGCTGCATCTTCATCTATATTGGTATCGTCATCATTCAGAGCAAGATCATCAGCATCAGGAGCAGTTTCAACTACTTTAATACCCATGTCATTGATCATCTGAATAATGTCTTCTACCTGTTCAGAATCAACAATTTCTGCAGGTAGGTGGTCGTTTACTTCGGCGTAGGTCAGATAGCCTTGTTCCTTGCCTTTAATAACAAGTAATTTTAGCTGTGACTGCGGATTTTGATCCATAGATGATATCCAACTTCAGGTCTGGTGAAGGACGTTGCATTCTTGATGCAAACCATAAATTCTAACAAATTGATTGATTTCTGACTAACCAAGTAGGGTTACGCTTTTAAATCTAGCATAAGTGCTAGCAGCTCCCTTTTTTCTTCGGCTGATAAACCGATGCTTCTTGCTTTAGCTTGTAGATTTTCAATTTGTTTTTCCACGCACTGGGCAAGTATATTGTCCAATGAGTCTAAAAATATATCTTCTTGATTGTCTTCATCGAGGGGGATCTCCCAACTCGCAAGACGAGACAGAAGTGCCTCATTTTTACTATCGCGCCAATGTTCTAATAATTGACCCGTGTTGATATGGGGATTCGAACGACACTTATCAAGTACTTCTGTTAATAAACTTAACCCTGGGAGAGTAAGCTCTTTCACACTTGATAAATCCGGTACCATATCAGCATAGCTCGGATTTTGAATAAGCAAAGCAATAACCTCTCGCATTGGTGTTCGCTTCAACTCTTTATGAGGTTGAGGCTTGTTACCTTGGCTGTGATTTCTTGCTCTTCTTAGTTGGTTATCAAAACCGGTTCTTTCATCCAGTAATTTCTCCAGTAATTCTTGGAAATAACTGTCTGGAATTTTATTTATCATGGCACTGGCATGAGCTCGCAGTGCTGACTTCCCTTCATTTGTTCCTAGATTAAGCTGGTGTAGCTCAATCAAGTTATCAAATAAATAGGTAGAAAGCGGAGTCGCATTTTGAACTAAGTGTTCAAACGCATCTTTCCCGTTTTCTCTTATATAACTGTCTGGGTCTTCACCATCAGGCAAAAACAAAAACTTCAAAGTATTACCTGTTTTAAGGTATTCCAGTGAGTTCTCTAGTGCGCGCCATGCGGCTTCTTTACCTGCTCGGTCACCATCGTAACAGCTCACCACGGTATTCGTTTGGCGAAATAGCATTTGAACATGATCGCCAGTAGTGGATGTGCCTAATGATGCGACCGAATAATCTACACCATATTGAGCAAGCGCGACTACATCCATATAGCCTTCAACGACTAATATTTGAGGCGGTTCACGATATGCTTGTAAGACTTCATAAAGTCCGTATAGCTCTTTGCCTTTATGAAAGATCGGGGTTTCAGGTGAGTTAAGATATTTAGGTGTACCATCACCCAATACTCGCCCACCAAAGCCAATCGCGCGACCACGTCGATCTCTGATTGGGAACATCACTCGGCCACGGAAGCGGTCGTATCGGTTGCCTTTGTCGTTTTCAATTAACATGCCGCCAGTGACGAGCATATCTTGAGCATCTTTCTGCTGACCAAAATTCTTTCGAACTAAGTCCCATTCATCAGCGACATAACCGATACCAAACTTCTGGACAATTTCGCCTGATAAACCACGGTTCTTGAGGTACTCAATCGCAGGTTTATTGGCAGACAGTTTCAATTGAGAACGATAAAACTGGCTAATCCCTTCCATTAAATCATAGAGATTACGCTTTTGTTCTGAATTAGCTCTGGGTGCAGTTGTGATCGCACCGCTGCGCTGCTCTCGAGGGACTTCTAATCCGAGATATGAAGCCAGCTCTTCTATTGCTTCCACAAAATCTAAGCGTTCGAATTCCATGATGAAATCGATAGCATTACCGTGTACGCCACAACCAAAACAGTGGTAAAACTGCTTTTCTTGGCTGACGCTAAACGATGGTGTTTTTTCGTTATGGAAAGGGCAACAAGCACCGTAGTTTTTGCCTTTTTTCTTAAGTTTTACGCGTGCGTCAACGATGTCGACTATATCAAGACGTGCAAGGAGATCATCAATGAAACTGCGAGGGATGTGTCCTGCCATAAAACCTTAGAAAAAAGCACTAACTAGAGGAGTAGATAATAGTTAGGTATTAGTGAAAATTGAATAGGCTATAGATACAAACAAGCCGTGCTTTCCAAAGGATTACACGGCTTGCTGCAATTTTTATGGGATTAAGCGAGTTTAGAACGAACTAAACCACTAACTTTACCCATATCTGCACGCCCTTGAATTTGTGGTTTCAAGATAGCCATTACTTTACCCATGTCTTGCATGCCCGCAGGGTTAGATTCTGTGATTGCGCTATCAACTAGAGCAGACACTTCATCTTCCGTTAACGGTTGAGGCATAAAGCCTTCAAGTACAGTAATTTCTGCTTTCTCCACATCAGCCAAATCTTGACGATTAGCTGATTCATATTGGGTAACAGAATCGCGACGTTGTTTAACCATTTTTACTAGCACTGCAAGAATGTCGTCGTCGGTCAGAGTGACCCGCTCGTCAACTTCACGTTGCTTAATTGCTGATAAGGCTAAACGAATAGTACCAAGGCGCGGTTTGTCCTTGGCTTTCATCGCTAATTTTTGCTCGTCTTTGAGTTTTTCAATTAGAGCCATAACTCAGTCCTTATGGATTAAGTTATTAGTACAGGCGAACGCGACGTGCGTTTTCGCGAGCTAGCTTCTTAGCGTGACGCTTTTGAGCTGCTGCTTTAGCGCGTTTGCGAACTGTAGTTGGTTTTTCGTAATGCTCACGACGACGCACTTCAGAAAGGATACCTGCTTTTTCACAAGAGCGCTTGAAACGACGTAGTGCAACGTCGAACGGTTCGTTTTCACGTACTTTAACTATTGGCATATGCCTTTCACCTCAGGGGTTATTCATTATCGCTGGTTACTCATTTCCAAATCAGAGAAGTTACCCATCGAGCTAACTCTCTTTTATGTTTGGTCTCTAACCAGCTTGATCAAAAATGGTGCGGAATTTTAATCCGATCACAGTGGCTTTGTAAAGCACTTTGTCGATTATAGTCTGTACAATATTTGTTTGAAGAGCTTAGGCAGGGTAATATTGCGCTAATTTCCCATTTTAGACGAAAGCGTGCCGAGAAAATTATGCGCATTATTGGTATTGAAACCTCTTGTGATGAAACAGGAATCGCGATTTATGATGATGAGCAGGGGCTGCTTTCTCATCAATTATATAGCCAAGTAAAGCTGCATGCCGACTATGG
Source organism: Vibrio kagoshimensis (assembly GCF_050337535.1). NCBI lineage: Bacteria > Pseudomonadati > Pseudomonadota > Gammaproteobacteria > Vibrionales > Vibrionaceae > Vibrio > Vibrio kagoshimensis. The sequence goes on along the minus strand of NZ_JAKJSZ010000007.1, from coordinate 168,210 downwards.
CGGTGTTGTGCCTGAGCTGGCATCACGTGACCACGTGAAAAAGACCATTCCACTGATTAAAGCAGCTTTAGCGGAAGCAAACCTCACATCAAAAGATATTGATGGCGTGGCTTACACAGCTGGCCCTGGTTTGGTTGGCGCACTGCTGGTTGGTGCAACGATTGGTCGCAGTATTGCTTACGCTTGGGGCGTACCAGCTGTACCAGTTCACCACATGGAAGGTCACCTGCTTGCTCCTATGCTAGAAGATAATCCACCTCCGTTCCCATTTGTGGCTTTGCTGGTTTCTGGTGGTCACACTATGATGGTCGAAGTCAAAGGGATTGGCGAATACAAGATCCTTGGCGAATCGATTGATGATGCGGCGGGTGAAGCCTTTGATAAAACGGCTAAGCTAATGGGGCTAGATTACCCAGGTGGACCATTGCTGTCTCGCCTTGCTGAAAAAGGCACGCCTGGTCGATTTAAATTTCCACGTCCAATGACAGATCGCCCAGGCTTAGACATGAGTTTTTCTGGTCTTAAAACATTTGCTGCAAATACCATTCGAGCAAATGATGACGATGAGCAAACTCGTGCTGATATTGCTTATGCATTCCAAGAAGCAGTATGTGGAACCTTAGTAATCAAGTGTAAGCGCGCATTGGCACAGACAGGCATGAAACGTATAGTGATTGCTGGTGGTGTAAGTGCAAATAAGCAGTTACGTGTTGAGCTTGAAGCGCTTGCCAATAAAATTGGTGGTGAGGTGTATTACCCGCGTACTGAGTTCTGTACAGATAATGGGGCGATGATCGCTTATGCCGGAATGCAACGCCTTAAAAATGGCGAAGTGGCGGATTTATCAGTACACGCTACACCTCGCTGGCCTATTGACCAGCTTGAACCGGTGGCATAACAGTTTGAACTTTTACTGATGTATTATTTACTGACGTATTGATGTTCACGTATTTCTAAACGGTCGCTTTTATAGCGACCGTTTTGTTAGGTAAAGAAAGTAGGAAGAGAAATGGAAAAGTTTACGATAGACAATCAGACAATGACTTATATCGACCAAGGTGAGGGACCAGTTTTAGTCTTAGGGCATAGCTACCTTTGGGATAGCAAAATGTGGCAGCCTCAGATTGAAGCTCTTAGTCAATCCTATCGCTGTATTGTACCTGACTTATGGTCTCATGGTTCTTCGGAAGCAGCCCCTACGACCATGCGTAATTTAAAAGATTACGCACAGCATATTTTGTCATTATTGGATCATTTAGGGATCCAAGATTTTTCTATTATCGGTTTATCTGTTGGTGGTATGTGGGGTACGGAGTTAGCCGCGCTAGCGCCTTCTCGTGTTAAATCTTTAGTGCTGATGGATACGTTTGTGGGCCTAGAACCAGAAGTTGCTCATGCAAAATATTTTGAAATGCTAGGTGGTATTGAACAACTGAAATTGGTTCCTCAACCTATTGTTGATGCTGTTGTTCCATTATTTTTTGCTAATGATGCACAAACAGATAACCCTAAGTTGGTTGATGATTTTGCTCAAACTCTATCTAAAATACAGGGTGAGCATGCTGAGCAAATTGCACGAATTGGGCGCATGGTCTTTGGTCGAAGAGATCTCATTGATACTGTTGAACAGTTTGCTTTGCCAGTTCTGGTGGCTGTTGGTCAAGAAGATAAGCCGAGACCAGTATTAGAGTCTTACTTAATGCATGATTGCATTACAGGGAGTGAGCTTGTGCAAATTCCAAAGGCTGGGCATATCAGTAACTTAGAGCAGCCAGAATTTGTGACTAAGATGCTCGAAACATTCTTAGCTAAAGTTTATGGCTAGAGTCGTTATCTGACCAATCATCTTGATTACTTGAATGTGATTACAGGTAATAAAAATCAGTTTAGTCTTGTGGATTCATTGGCTTCAATCATTAACTCATGTTGAAGGTTTACTTCTTGCAAGTTAATAGCCAAATGATCATGTGCTAAGCTGATTTTTTTTGTCCAATTTTTGGTTCGCTTCCATCAATTAAGCGACGAATGTTTTGGTGATGTCGCAACACAATCAAGCAGCAAAGCATAGCGACTGGCAAAGTGTACTGCGGCTTAACTAGCCATGCATAAAATGGAGCAAGCAATACGGTGACAATTGCGGCAAGAGAAGAATAGCGAAAAATAAAAGCAATGATTAACCAGGTCGCCATAATCATGCCAGTTAGATCTAACCCTATCGGAGCGATGGCTCCTAAGGCTGTTGCCACACCTTTTCCACCTTTAAAGTGAAAGAAAAGGGGATACATATGGCCTAAACAAGAAGCAATGGCGATGACGCCAAGCATTACGGCGTCAATATTTAGAAAATATCCAAGCCAAACTGGAATGGTCCCTTTCAGCATGTCACAAAGAAGTACCGATGCCGCAGCATATTTCCCCCCTATGCGCAGTACATTGGTCGCACCTGGATTATTTGAACCGACCGTTCTAGGGTCTGGCAAACGGACGACACGGCAAATTAAGACAGCACTAGAGATCGAACCCAGTAAGTAGGCTGCAATAATCATAATGAGTGCTAAAGGGGTCATGTTTGTCCTTAAACAGGCTAATAAGTCTTAACGCTTGGAAAGTAACGCATTATTTAAGAGTCAATGCTTTATCCAAGAGTAATTGATATCATATCTGGAATCCTGTAAATAATACGTTTTTTTCCCTCATTTGGGTATCCGACCTCTAAAAGGACAAGTCATGGCTCTGGATAAAGTTTTCATTGAACAGTTAGAAGTAATCACAACAATTGGTGTCTACGATTGGGAGCAAGAAATTAAGCAAAAGCTTGTTCTTGATATTGAAATGGCGCATGACAACCGACCTGCAGGTAAAAGTGACGATGTGGTTGATGCTCTTGATTACTCGAAAGTCAGTACTTTGGTATTAGATCATATTGAAAATGGCCGATTCCTGCTGGTTGAGCGTGTGGCGGAAGAAGTTGCAGAGTTAATCATGGATCAATTTTCAGTACCTTGGATCAAAATCCGCTTAGCGAAACCAGGGGCGGTACCACAAGCAAAATCCGTTGGTGTTGTAATTGAACGAGGTCAAGCATGACACTCACCTATGTTGGTGTCGGAACTAACATAGACAGAGATAAGCATGCCAAAGCGGCGTGGGCTGAATTAAAGGCTCTTGGAAGAAATCTCCGGAGTTCAACTATTTACCACTGTGATCCAGTCGGCTTTGATAGCCGTGCGTTTTATAATTTCGTTATAGAACTTGAAACATCTCTATCATTGACTGAATTTTCACACGAGCTTCGTAAAATTGAGTTTAAATGGGGCAGGTCGGAGAACGCGCATAAATTGCAAGATCGGACTCTTGATCTTGATATTGTGCTTTTTGGTGATGTGGTTTCCAAACATTCTCCAGAACTACCTCGAAGTGATATTTTTAAATATCCTTTTGTAACACAACCACTTTATGATCTCTGTCCTGCGAGAGTTATCCCGCAAGACGGACGAACCGTCAGTGAAATATGGCAGAAAATGGAACGTTTAGATTCCTTATCTGTAGTAGACATAGAATTATAATTTAAAGGTAAGTAATGAGTTATTTTGAAGCGTTTATTTTGGCTTTGGTACAAGGCTTTACCGAATTTTTGCCGATCTCGAGTTCGGCGCATTTGATTTTGCCTTCAGCGGTATTAGGTTGGGAAGATCAAGGCTTAGCATTTGATGTGGCGGTTCATGTAGGAACCTTGACTGCTGTTGTTATATACTTCCGGAAAGAAGTTGTATCACTGCTCAGTGCGTTTTTCGCCTCTATCTTTAAAGGCGATAGAAGTAAAGAAGCGAAGCTAGCTTGGCTTATTATTCTGGCTACAATACCTGCTTGTATCTTCGGTCTTCTGATGAAAGACATCATTGAGATCTACTTACGTAGTGCATGGGTAATTGCAACGACGACCATCGTCTTTGGTTTGTTGCTGTGGTGGGTAGATAAGAACGCTTCATTACGTGATGATGAATACCAAGCGGGCTGGAAGAAAGCTTTGTTTATTGGTCTAGCTCAGGCTATGGCTATTATCCCTGGTACATCTCGTTCAGGTGCGACAATTACTGCTGCTCTTTACCTCGGCTTTACTCGTGAAGCTGCAGCCCGTTTCTCTTTCCTGATGTCTATTCCAATCATTACCCTTGCTGGTGGCTATTTAGGCTTAAAGCTCGTGACTAGTGGTGAGGTGATTGACGCAGGTGTACTTCTGGCGGGTATCGTCGTTTCATTCATTAGTGCGTATATCTGTATCCACTTCTTCTTGAAGCTTATTTCGCGTATGGGCATGACACCGTTTGTGATATACCGACTACTACTCGGTATTGGTTTGTTCGCCTTTTTGATTAGTACTCAATAATTAGTTTTTAGTAAGAAAGCCAGCTCCTCAAAGGATTAGAGCTTGCTCTAAAATGAATAAAACAAAAAGACCTCACTAGAAATGGTGAGGTCTTTTTTTGTTTATGGTGGATTATTGAAGGAGGTTAGCCGACCTTAGTCATTTAATTGGTCGGCATAATTCAGGACCGATGTAATTTAAATCACAAGAGCATTAATGCTTCACTTCAAATCGATTGACCCAATTTTCAAGTTCATTTGAAAGTGAAGTTAGGGTTTGAGTACTGTTATGGCTCTCTGTCACTACATCACTTAGTTGATTACCACTTTCTTCAATCATATTAATTCGTTTTGAAATATCATCACTTACTTGCGTCTGTTCCGCTGCTGCAGTCGCTATTTGGTGGCTCATGGATGAGATGGACTCAAGAGCATTAACAATCTGTTGTAGCGCTTCTGAAGCGTTTTGAGACTCGGTCACAGTACTTTGACTGGTTTCAGCACACACACCCATAGTATGAATTGCGTTTCTTGAGCCTTCTTGAAGGTTATTGATCATCAGCTGAATTTCTTTGGTACTGGCTTGGGTTCGACCCGCTAGGTTTCGAACTTCATCAGCAACAACTGCAAAGCCTCGACCTTGTTCACCAGCTCTTGCTGCTTCAATTGCCGCATTTAGTGCGAGTAGGTTAGTTTGCTCGGCAATGTCACCAATTACATCAAGTACTTTTACTATGTTATTTACGTCATTACCTAAATCAGCAACAGCATCACTCGCAGTGTTGAGCTGGCTTGCCAATCCTTGAATATTATCCACGGTGTTATGAATAAGCTGCTGAGTATGTTGGCTTTGTTTATCCGCTTCATCTGTATTTCTAGCGGTATCACCAGCAGAGTCTGCAACATTATTAGCTGAAGATGCCATCTCAGTCATTGCTGTAGCAATCATTTCAGTGGATTGCTGCTGTGTATCCGTTAGCTGAGCAATAGAACCAGCACGAGATTCAACACTGTGTAATTCAGAGCGTAGAGCAAGCATTGATGTGTTTAGGTTTGAAACGAGATCGGCAAGAGATAAACTCATCTGTTGCACCGCTTGGTAGATACTCCCTGGTACCGCTTCTGTATCGAAAGATGTTTGTATCTTACCTTGAGCTACCGCTTGTACTGCTTCACGTACATCTTTAGGTTCACCACCTAGCAAAGCAAGCATGCGTTTAATTGAAATGATTAAGCTGGTTAAGATAACCCCTGCAATCACTAAGCAGAGAAATAGCTGCCATTGTGCGGTAGACCAAAAACGTGCATTCACTTCATTAAAACCAATGCCTGTACCTACAACCCAGCCCCAGTGTGGTGTTTTTTCAGCGATGGATAACTTTTCTTCAATGCTTCCGTCTGGCTGCTTCTGTGTCCATGTATATTCAACTATCTGACCAGTTCTGTTACCTAATACTCTTTGTATTAGTTGCCCGACGCTGTTTCCATCACCATCTTTAAAATCATTAAAGCTGGTACCATGCAATTGTGGATCTAGCGGGGTCGCGACAAAAGTCATGTTTTCATCTGCTACATAAACATATTCATTGTCTTTATAAATGTTATTGCGGAGCAGTCGAGTCGCCAGTTGTTTTGCTTGTTCTTCTTCTAGGGTGCCATCAATAGTCATTTTCTCAACTTCAGTTAAGATGCTATACGCACTTTTAAAGAGTTCTGTTACTCGGGCTTTGTTGTCCATGTCACTTGCAACTCGTAAAGTCCAAAGTCCTGTAGCGGTTAATACAAGTAACGCAGCCAGTATTACAGTGGACAATAGATAAGCTTGTGTCTTTAATTTCATACATCCTCACACAGCGATAAATTAGAAAATATCATTTATAGTAATTATTCATTAAATCTTAATCTAAGTAGTGTAGTAGCTAATATGAGGAATGCTCTAAAGTATGATGAAGATTAAATTTACGATGCAAAAAAAGTAAAATGTGATGGTTAATTGGGTTTTATATAATAGATGGCGGGCGTTTGTGAGGTGAGTCGATTTAAAAAGGTGTTGGGGATTAGGAATGTTACTGCGTTCAGAATGCAAAAAAGCCGCATCATTGATGCGGCTTTTTAAATTGGCTCCCCTTGCAAGACTTGAACTTGCGACATACGGATTAACAGTCCGCCGTTCTACCAACTGAACTAAAGGGGAATTGTTTATTTAACTATTCTTAAGAATAACTAAATTACAAATTATGGTGCCTCGAGGCGGAATCGAACCACCGACACGAGGATTTTCAATCCTCTGCTCTACCGACTGAGCTATCGAGGCAAAAGAATGGTGCCGACTACCGGAGTCGAACTGGTGACCTACTGATTACAAGTCAGTTGCTCTACCTACTGAGCTAAGTCGGCACACTATATTCTTATGCTTTGTGAGTACAAGTTTAATCTAAACTCATTCTCGAATGTGGCTCCCCTTGCAAGACTTGAACTTGCGACATACGGATTAACAGTCCGCCGTTCTACCAACTGAACTAAAGGGGAATTATTTGCCTTAACATAAGTTAAGAACCAAATAATGGTGCCCGGAGGCGGAATCGAACCACCGACACGAGGATTTTCAATCCTCTGCTCTACCGACTGAGCTATCCGGGCAAAAGAATGGTGCCGACTACCGGAGTCGAACTGGTGACCTACTGATTACAAGTCAGTTGCTCTACCTACTGAGCTAAGTCGGCACACTAAATTCTTTTATTTTTTGTCCGTGTTTTACTTTAAAAATATCAACACCAACAAAACAAATTGTGGTGCCCGGAGGCGGAATCGAACCACCGACACGAGGATTTTCAATCCTCTGCTCTACCGACTGAGCTATCCGGGCAACGGGGCGCTATTAAAAGGCTTTTCCGTATTTTCGTCAACACCTTTTTTTGAAAATTTTTAAAAAAAGGTGTGTTCGTTGTTTTTTTATTCAAAAGTAGGCGTTAAGTTTTGCCAGAGTTAAAGTCTTTCTTGAATTTTGTTACTTTTTCTAGGTACCTACGTGATTCTTTATTGGGGTGTTTCTTAGTTAACGCCCAATATGCTTGGTTTGGTTGTAAGGCATTTAAGTCATTCATCGCACGCTTTCGGTTACTGCTGAATGTATTTAATACGCCCCCAGTGCCGCCGTTATAAGCGGAAATCATACTGTACTCGAGTGTTGTAGGGTGTTTTACATCTTTTAAATAACGATTTTTTAAGATGTAAAAGTAGGCAGTACCGGTGTCTATATTGGTTTCAGGGTTAAATAAATATTCCGGTGTTGGTTCACCTGGTTTATTTTTTACCAATTTAAATACGTCACGTCCCGCTGTTTTCGGTACGACTTGCATTAAGCCATAGGCATTAGCCCAACTTACCGCGTATGGATTAAAGCTGCTTTCTGTTTTGATGATCGCATAGATCAGGTCTTCTGGAATGTCGTATTTTCTCGAGGCACGTCTTACTATGTCGGCGTATTTATAACTTCGTTTAATGGCATGATCTTCCACCATTGGGATTTCAACATAATATGATTTCTTGAAATCGACTTCTTTAGTTTTTAGATTATTGGCGATGAGGTAATCGGCAAATCGATTAGCTCGCCATGTCCACTGAATTGGCTTTTGCTCTTGATCAACCACTTGATTATAAAGGAAAGGCTGACCTTCTAAAGTGATGCTTTTTGACGAAAATAGATCAACGTTTGCCGGATCATCAGGCGTGAGAAGCGTTGTCATGATCGCATTCTTAAGATGTTTTTTAGGCTCGGTTGGCGAAACCGTTTCAACAAGGATAGTACCTTTAGTGAAATTAACTTCAGAACGACTCAAGTAATTATCTATATATTTCACATAGTTACTTTTACCTGCCATTTTTATTTCTTTAGAGCCCCAGCGTTTTTGAATATTGCCGGAAAAGCTATTGATGAGAGAGTCTAAAGCTGCAGTATCTTTTTCAAATTGACCTGGAAGTTCAGCTAAGTTGCCAGCAAAGCGGTTGGTTGGCTCATAATTGACGTCGTATAAACCTTCAATAAATTCTCTGCTGCATCCTGTGAGTAGCATTGCTGCTAAGAAGTAACCAAGCTTTTTCATAGACCCTCATATAAAAATGACATCATAACCAAGGGTATGATGTCATTAAATTTTATCTAAATAAATGTCTTATTCGCTTGGTGGAGTGTAACCATCAATAACGACTTCTTTACCTTCAAAAAGAAAGTTAACCATTTCAGTTTCTAGAAGCTTTCTGTGCTCTGGATCCATCATGTTAAGTTTCTTTTCGTTAATTAGCATGGTTTGCTTGCTTTGCCATTGAGCCCAAGCTTCTTTAGAAATGTTGTCAAAAATTCGTTTACCCAAATCGCCTGGGTAAAGTTGAAAATCTAGGCCTTCAGCGTCTTTTTGTAATCGAGTACAAAATACAGTACGGCTCATAATGAATCCTTATTATCGCGTTATGTTGTTATTAAACGCATGTGTCTAGTTCGAATGGAAGGCTTTCTAACAGCTGTTTTACTGGAGCCGCTAAGCCAATTTCTTCTGGTTGAGATAAGTTATACCAGAGACCTTTTGTCCCTTCCATTATCAAATCAGGTTGTTTAGTTAATTTAACCAATACAGGGGTGATATCTAAATGGTAGTGACTAAAGGTGTGCCTAAATGCAATCAAGGTTTCGTTTGATTGTATATTTTGTTCTTGAATGGATCTGAGATCTAATTGGTGTTCAATTTCAGCAGTCTCATTTTGAGGGAAGCAAAATAGCCCTCCCCAAATACCTGATTGAGGTCTCTGTTCAAGCCAAACCTGATTATCGTGATAAAGCATCACAAACCAAGTCTCCTTTACTGGTTTCTCTTTTTTCGGTTTTTTCCCGGGAAAATCGAGTTGTTTATCTAATTTGTTGGCTTCACACATAGTGCTGACAGGGCATAACGAGCATTTGGGCTTACTTCGAGTACATACAAGCGCGCCCATATCCATCATGGCTTGATTGTATTTATCGACATCCTTACGAGGAGTGTGCTGCTCTGCATATTCCCAAAGTTTGTTTTCTACTTTTTTTTGCCCAGGCCACCCTTCAACTATAAAGTTGCGAGCCAAAGTGCGTTTCACATTACCATCTAAAATTGCATGAGGAAGCTTGTGAACAGATGAAAGAACCGCCGCCGCAGTAGAGCGCCCAACACCAGGTAGAGCATTCATTTTTTCTAAGTCTTTAGGGAACTCTCCATCATATTGTTCAGCGACTATTTTTGCTGCTTTATGTAAATTTCGCGCTCGTGCGTAATAGCCAAGCCCTGTCCAAAGATGGAGGACTTCATCTTGTTCTGCATTTGCAAGGTCGATGACGGTCGGAAAACGCGCTAAAAAACGTTCGTAATAAGGAATCACTGTCGTCACTTGCGTCTGCTGTAACATGATTTCAGATAACCAAACGGTGTAGGCGCTTTTGTTTTTTTGCCAAGGCAGTTCTTTACGCCCATAGGCGTCATACCACTTTAAAATGGCGCTTGCGAAAGGAGTCACGGCTTGCTCAATGCTTTGCTATTATTAGAGGTGAAATTGCACCACACTTAGCGTTGGATGTAAAACAGACAAATTGTGTGGGAATTTATCCACGGAAAGACTTGCACCGAAGGCATTTCTTTGGATAATCCCCGCTTTGATTAATCAATGTGCAGGCAAAAAATCAATGAGTGAAGTGACCACTAACGAATATACTGAAGACGGCAAACTGGTTCGTAAGATCCGCAGTTTTGTTCGCCGCGAAGGCCGTTTAACTAAAGGTCAAGAAAATGCGATGAATGAATGCTGGCCAACAATGGGTATCGACTACAACCCAGAGCTTCTTAACTGGAAAGAAGTCTTTGGTAACGATAACCCTGTTGTACTAGAGATTGGCTTCGGTATGGGTGCATCACTGGTTGAAATGGCAAAGAATTCACCAGAAAAGAATTTCCTAGGTATTGAAGTACATAGCCCTGGTGTGGGTGCCTGTTTAGGTACAGCTCGTGATGCGGGTGTTACTAACCTTCGCGTAATGTGCCACGATGCTGTTGAAGTATTTGAGCATATGATTCCAGACAGCAGCTTGCATACTTTGCAGCTGTTCTTCCCTGACCCATGGCATAAAGCTCGTCACCATAAGCGTCGTATCGTTAAAGCAGAATTTGCGGAAATGGTACGTGGTAAGCTTCAGCTTGATACTGGCATTTTCCATATGGCAACAGACTGGGAAAACTACGCAGAGCACATGATCGAAGTGATGAATGTTGCGCCTGGTTTTGAGAATATCGCTGAAGATGGTGACTATATCCCTCGCCCAGATGAACGTCCACTGACTAAATTTGAAGCTCGTGGTCACCGTTTAGGTCATGGCGTTTGGGACATTAAGTACAAGCGTACTAAGTAATTTCCGATCTCTAAAGCTGTAGAGGCTAATTGACTTAGTTTTTACCCCTACATTTTATGTGATTGATAAAAGCCAACATTATTGTAATGTTGGCTTTTTTGTCCTTAGGCTTTTATCAATGAATAGAGGCTTAAGGACAAAATAATGAAAACACCCCTACAAAAATAACAATATAGAAGTAAGCACTCATGAAACCCACTCAAGCTATTTTGACCGAGATATTAGAAGAAGTTCGCCCTTTAATTGGTCAGGGGAAAGTCGCGGATTATATTCCAGCATTGGCTCGTGTATCGAATCAAAAGTTGGCGATTGCGGTGTATACCAATGAAGGAGAAGTGATTCAAGCCGGTGATGCTGAAGAGGCTTTTTCTGTGCAATCTATTTCCAAAGCGCTGAGTCTTACTTTAGCTATGGTGTTGTATAAACCAGAAGAAATCTGGAAAAGAGTGGGTAAAGAGCCTTCTGGTCAGGCTTTTAATTCGATGATTCAGCTTGAGATGGAGCATGGTATCCCTCGTAATCCATTTATCAACGCTGGTGCGATAGTCGTCGCTGATTTGTTACAAAGCCGCTTATCAGCTCCTAGGCACCGTTTATTGGAATTTGTGCGCCAGTTATCTGGTGACACTCATATTGTGTATGACAAAGTCGTAGCGGCTTCTGAAATGATGCACAGTGATCGAAATGCGGCTATTGCCTACTTGATGCGTTCGTTTGGTAATTTTGAGAATGATGTTATTCCTGTTCTCAATAATTATTTTCATGCCTGTGCACTTAAGATGACTTGTGTTGATCTGGCTAAGACCTTTAGCTACCTAGCAAATAAAGGAGTGTCAGTTCAAACTAAGAAAGAGATCATTACCCCCGTTCAAACCAAACAATTGAATGCTCTACTGGCGACTTGCGGTTTATATGATGGTGCAGGGGAGTTTGCTTATCGTGTCGGAATGCCAGGTAAATCAGGCGTAGGTGGCGGTATTATCGCTATCGTACCTGGTGAGATGACCATTGCAGTTTGGTCTCCTGAATTAGACCCGTCAGGGAATTCACTGGCTGGTACTCAAGCTTTAGAGCTGCTTTCTGAGCGTATTGGTCGTTCCATTTTTTAGCGGTAAGTTGTTCTTAATTCAATAAAAAACCTCTCATGATGAGAGGTTTTTTATTTTAAGAGCCTTCATCGTCAGCCATGAAAGCTTCGAGAAGATCATTAAGGAAGAGTTTTCCTTTCTCGGTGATTTGCCAGTGTGTTGGCGTTTCATTCAAGTAGCCCAGCTCTTTTGACCAATCAATGGTTTCCTTAATTGAATCTAAACTTAGGCCTGTTGTGTCAATGAAATCTTGCTTTGGGCACGCTTCAATTAATCGAAAACGATTCATGAAAAACTCGAAAGGGCGATCATCATTTGCTACTTCAAACTCATCGGATAGATAAGGTTTGATTAAGTTCTGGTAAGCCGAAAGATAACCTCTGGGATGTTTCACTTTAGTTGTGCGGATGATTCGACCATCGGTAAAGCTGAGCTTACCGTGAGAACCACAGCCGATTCCTAAGTAGTCACCAAAGCGCCAATAATTTAAGTTATGTTGGCACTGGTAGTTGGGTTTGCTATACCCAGATATTTCATATTGTACATAACCAGCATCAGTGAGCTTTTGATGTCCTCTATCGAAAATGTCCCAAAGGTCATCGTCATCAGGTAGTGTCGGTGTTTTGTAATAAAACATGGTATTAGGTTCTATCGTCAACTGATACCAAGATAGGTGTGGTGGATCCAGTTCGATCGCTTTGTCCAAATCAGCCAATGCTTGATCAATGCTTTGATCGGGTAAACCATGCATAAGATCTAGATTGAAGCTATTTAAACCGATTTTATGTGCTAGGTGAGCGGCGTTTACTGCTTCATCTTGCCCGTGAATTCGTCCTAATCTTTCAAGCTTTTCTTGTTCAAAGCTTTGTACACCAACTGAAATGCGAGTAACACCTGCTGTTTTATACCCAGCGAAGCGTTCAGCCTCAATGGTGCCAGGGTTCGCCTCCATGGTTATTTCGATTTCGGGTTTGAACGGAATACGTTGCTCAATACCTTGAAGTAAACGACCAATGCCTTCCGGTGAAAATAGGCTGGGAGTACCACCACCAATAAAAATGGAATGTAATGGGCGAGGTGCACCATTAAGCTGATATTTTTCGATATCAGTGTCTAAATCTTCCAGTAGCGCATCAATGTATTCACTTTCAGGAATATCAGCTTTGAGTGCATGCGAGTTGAAATCACAATATGGGCACTTTTGTACACACCATGGAATGTGTACATAAAGACTCAATGCTGGTGGTGTTAATACAGCACTTGGCATTATAGAGCTTGCTCTTTTAGCGTTTTGAATAGTGCAGTTAGCGCTTTTCCACGATGAGATAATTGCTTTTTACGAGTTGATTCAAGCTCTGCAGATGCACAGTTATCTTCAGGAACAAAGAAGATTGGGTCGTAGCCGAATCCATTTTCACCATGCGCCTTCGTTAAAATACGACCTTCCCATTTACCGTGGCAAACAATTGGTGTTGGATCGTTTGCATGGCGCATCAGTACTAAAACACAATGAAAGCGCGCAGTACGCTTTGCTTCTTCTACGCCTTGCATCGCATCTAGCAGCTTTTCTAAGTTTTGCTGGTCAGATGCATCTTCGCCTGCATAACGAGCTGAATAAATACCAGGAGCTCCTTGAAGAAAATCAACTTCTAAGCCTGAATCGTCAGCAATAGCAGGTAGCCCGGTTTCTTGTGCAGCGTGGCGAGCTTTGATAATGGCATTTTCAATGAAAGTTGTGCCTGTTTCTGCAACTTCAGAAACGTTAAATTCACTTTGTGCTGTTACGTCGAAACCAAAATCAGACAGAAGATCTGCCATTTCACGTACTTTACCTTGGTTGCCTGTTGCTAGAACGATTTTACTCATGGTCGGATAACTCTAATAAATGGGTTGTGGAAGAAGCTTTTAGTTAAAGCTTAGTCTTCAGTGTAGAATTTTTGGGTGAATCGTAATGGACCCGCGCCTTTTATCCCAGCATTAACATCAATAGTGAAGGTGATATTTTCTTCGTGAGTAATGGGGAATTCAGTTAGGTAGTAAATGGCATCACCTTCTTTAATTTCTCTGAAGGTTAATTTGCGTGTGTTACCGACTAAGTTTTTTGCCGTGCCAGATACTTTTGCTGTGGTTGCTGGTTTACCCAACGCTGAGTTATCTAGAATACTGATGTTTAGAACCGCAGAGTAGCCGTTTCGTTTTAGTTGATACTGTTTGGCGACTTCCGCAGATAAGAAAGTGGAATTGAATGCTGAATAGTGAACCTCAACATCTTTAATGTTTTTAAATTGACCAGCCCAAGTAGGGAAGGCGATGACGCTGGTAAGTAGTGCTGTTATCCATAAACGCATATTGGCTCCAAAAATATAGCAAAAAGCCATCACAGGATGGCTTTGATTTCATTAGGGATTTGGTTAGGTGAGCAGATTCGAACTTGCTTGTGCCTACCTAACTCTCCCTTTTCAATTTTAATAAGCCCTTTAGCTACCTTAAATTGTTTCGCTAGGTATTTTGCTAAATGAGCATTGGCTTTGCCATCGACAGGTGGAGCTGTAATGGCAGTTTTAAGTTCATCCCCATGCAAGCCGACAATTTTATCTCGGCTTGCTTTAGGTTGGATATAGAGCCGTAAAAGAATATCGTCTTCATCAGCCCAAACTGCTTTTGGCATTGGTTAGTGCCTTAGTGTTTTAACTTAGTGCTACCTTTGGTTTGCTCAGCACCATAGGGTCTGATTATAGCTGATACCAAATAGGACCAATTAGGTCACCCATTAAGAAGTTCGCAAATTGCAGAACAATAAACAGTACCAGTACGCTTAAATCAAAACCGCCCATTGCTGGAAGAATACGACGAATTGGAGCAAGCATTGGTTCTGTCAATTGATGGAAAACATACTCGATTGGGCTGCGACCTTGACTTACCCAGCTTAGAATTGCGCGGATAAGTAGAACCCAGAAAATAAGCCCACCAGCTGCTTTAAGTAATGCAAGTAATCCAAAGATTAGGAAGCTAACATCAAATACCGCTGCGCCACCTGAAATCACTAGGTTTAGTGCCGTGAACTTCAATACACATAATACATAAGCAAATAGAATGGTTGCTACATCAAAGCTACCAATCGATGGGATGAAGCGTCGTAAAGGGGCCACAACAGGTTGTGTCGCTTTAACGATAAATTGTGAGAATGGGTTATAGAAATCTGCACGCGAGGCCTGTAACCAAATACGCAGAATGACCACCATGATGTAAAGATCAAATACGGTAGAGATCAAAAAGCTCATCGAATTCATAGAGTTTCCTTTTTCGGAGTGACTTGTGGCGAGCGCTTATTAATGCCTGCCACATAATAATTAAAACAGTTTTTCCATCTCTTCAGCACGAGACACAGCCGCTTGCATGGCTTTGGCTACAATGTCTGACAGTTGGTTTTCATTGAAAGTTCTGAGTGCTTCTGCTGTCGTGCCACCTTTTGATGTGACTTGTTCACGCAGTGTCGATAACTCTGTGCTTGGGTTAGCAACTACCATTTCTGCTGCACCTAATGCCGACTGTTGAACCAACTTACGTGCAGTGTCGGCATCGAAACCTTGTTTGATGGCTTCGGCTTGCATAGCTTCCATAAATAAGAAGAAATACGCAGGGGCACTGCCAGCTGCTGCGATAATGTTATTGATACCCGATTCTTGCTCAACCCAGCACACTTCGCCAACGGCTTGCATTAATTGAGAAGCGAAGCTTTTATCTTGCTCATTGACTTTCTGGTCGGCATAAAGCCCGCTCATACCTTTACCAAGTAATGATGGAGTATTTGGCATGACACGAACCAAGTTCAATTGGCTATCGAGCATTTCATTAAGGCGTTTTGCACTAATACCAGCAGCAATTGAAATCACTAATTTATTTTCGAAATTGATAGCTTGCAGAGGCTTGCACACATCAGCCATCATTTGCGGCTTAACGGATAACACAATGACGTCTGCATTTTGTGCTGCTGTGTAGTTATCACTGGTAGTTTGAATGCCATAGTCAGCTTCAAGAGGCTGTCTTCTAGTTTCTGAAGGAGCCGTCGCCGTGATTTTATGTGCGGGATAACCACTCGCCACAAGACCTGCAACAATTGAACGAACCATGTTCCCTGCACCAATAAAGGCGATATTCTTGTGTTCCATATTTCTCGGTCCTAACCTTGTAATGTGACGAACTAGCTTGTTCATCATTAGCTCAACTATTTGGGGCTGATATTATTTGGTGTAATTACGAGCACCAAAAATTGCCGTGCCTATTCTTACCATTGTGCTGCCTGCTTCAACAGCTGCATCCATATCACCGCTCATACCCATTGAGAGTGTATCTATGCCTGAATATTTATCACTAAGCTTATTGTTAAGAGATGCTAATTGTGAAAAAGCATTAAGCTGTGATTGATAATCTGACACGTTAGCAGGAATTGACATCAATCCTCTTAAGGTGAGGTTGGGAAGTGAAGAAATCAACTCTGCTAATTCAAAAACTTCGGCTTCAGAGGTGCCTGATTTTGAATCTTCACCGCTTGTATTGACTTGAATGAGTACCTGCAAAGCGGGTAGGTGTTCCGGTCTTTGATCATTTAAACGCTGAGCTATTTTTCCTCGTTCAATAGAATGTACCCAATCAAAATTTTCAGCGATTGGTCGCGTTTTATTGGATTGAATAGGACCAATAAAATGCCATTCTAAATTTAAGTTAGAATGTTGTTCTGAAAAGTGTTTTACTTTATCTACGCCTTCTTGGACGTAGTTTTCACCAAATGAAACTTGCCCACTTTGTGCGGCTTCTAGAATTGCCTCGATAGGTTTAGTTTTACTTACGGCTAAAAGTTGCACGGACTCTGGAGGTCGGCCACACTTTTGTTCTGCATTACGGATCTGCGAGGTGATCTGTTCAATATTTTGTTGAATACTACTCATAGCTGACTTTACTTAAGGGAAAATAAATGGATATCACTGAGTTACTGGATTTTAGTGTAAAGCATAACGCGTCAGATCTACATCTTTCTGCGGGTGTATCTCCAATGGTACGTATAGATGGTGAAGTAAGGAAGCTTGGAGTTCCTGCTTTTAGTCATGCTGATGTACATCGTTTGGTTTTTGAGATCATGAACGATTCCCAGCGCAGTGAATTTGAAGAAAAGCTGGAAGTTGATTTTTCTTTTGAATTACCTAGTGTCGGACGCTTCCGTGTTAATGCATTTAATCAGGCTCGTGGCTGTTCTGCTGTATTTCGTACCATTCCCGTTGAGATCCCAACCTTAGATCAATTAGGTGCGCCAGAGATCTTTGAAAAAATTGCAAATTATGAAAAGGGCTTAGTACTCGTTACGGGTCCTACTGGTTCTGGTAAGTCGACCACACTTGCCGCTATGGTAGATTATGTAAACCGTAACTATAACAAACACATATTAACCATCGAAGACCCGATTGAATTCGTACATACCAACAATAAGTGTTTGATAAACCAACGTGAAGTACATAGAGATACCCATAGCTTTAAAGCAGCCTTACGCAGTGCTTTACGTGAAGACCCTGATGTTATTTTGGTGGGCGAGCTTCGTGATCAAGAAACGATCAGTTTAGCGCTTACAGCGGCCGAAACGGGGCACCTTGTTTTTGGTACATTGCATACTAGCTCTGCGGCAAAAACCATTGACCGTATTATTGATGTATTCCCCGGTAGCGATAAAGACATGGTTCGCTCTATGCTTTCTGAATCACTTCGCTCGGTTATTGCTCAGAAGTTGCTTAAGCGTATTGGAGGCGGTCGTGTTGCTTGCCACGAAATTATGATGGCGACGCCAGCAATTCGTAACTTGATACGTGAAGATAAAGTGGCGCAGATGTACTCAATTATCCAAACTGGAGCTGCTCACGGCATGCAAACAATGGAACAAAACTCCAAGCAGTTGATTGCTCAAGGTTTGGTAGATCCAGAAGAAGTACAGAAGAAAATTGAAACATCGTTATTCTAGTTCGTTGGCTATCAATCTCGTCAGTTAACAGTATCGTCAGTTAAAATATTGCTTAAAGCTTTTTGGATTAAAGCTTTCTTGGTTAAAAATGTGCATTAAGGCTAAATTAAAATGGAATTGAATCAAATTCTCGAAGGGATGATCTCGCAAAAAGCATCGGATCTTTATATCACGGTGGATGCACCTATATTATTTAGAGTTGATGGGGAGTTGCGCCCTCAAGGTGAAAAGCTCAATGAAGCTCAAGTTGCTCAGTTGCTTGATGCCATGATGGATCAAGATCGCCGTGCTGAGTATCGTCGAACTCGTGAATCAAATTTTGCGGTAGTTCGAGATACTGGGCGTTTTCGTGTGAGTGCTTTCTTCCAGAGGGAATTGCCTGGTGCTGTAATTCGCCGTATCGAAACCAATATCCCTAGCTTTGAGCAGCTTAAACTTCCTGATGTACTTCAAGACCTATCTATCGCTAAGCGTGGGTTAGTGCTGGTGGTAGGTGCTACAGGGTCGGGTAAATCAACTTCTATGGCGGCAATGACAGGCTATCGTAATTCTAACCGCTCAGGGCATATCCTAACGGTTGAAGACCCTATCGAGTTTGTTCATGAGCACAAAAAATGTATCGTTACTCAGCGTGAAGTTGGGTTAGATACAGATAGTTATGAAGTTGCGTTAAAGAACTCGCTTCGACAAGCGCCTGATATGATTCTTATTGGTGAAATACGTAGCCGTGAAACGATGGAATATGCGATGACTTTCGCGGAAACTGGTCACCTTTGTATGGCGACACTTCATGCCAATAATGCTAACCAAGCGTTAGAGCGTATTTTGCATTTAGTGCCAAAAGAGCAAAAAGAGCAATTCTTATTCGACTTATCAATGAACTTGCGCGGCGTGGTTGCTCAGCAACTTATCCGAGATAAAAATGGTAATGGTCGACATGGTGTGTTTGAGATTCTGCTCAATAGCCCAAGGATCTCTGATTTGATTCGCCGCGGTGATCTTCATGAATTGAAGGCGACGATGGCGAAATCGAAAGAAGTTGGTATGCAAACTTTTGATCAATCATTATATGACTTAGTTGTTTCAGGGAAAATCAGTGAAGAGGATGCATTTCATAGTGCAGATTCTGCCAATGATCTACGCTTGATGCTCAAGACCCAACGCGGTGATGACAGCTACGGAACCGGTGCACTTGCAGGTGTGAAGATTGATATGGAGTAAGAACGATTTCTTACCAGTATGAATTTACAGATATAATAAAGGGTTGCTTGGTAGCAACCCTTTTTTTATTTGATTATTCGCCCCATTGAGCTTCAAACCAGCTTTCTAGGATAACCACTGCTGACTGATTATCGACATTACCTTTACTCAGTGCTTTATACCCACCCATTTCGAATAGGTCTGCTCTCGCTTCTGTGGTTGATAACCTTTCATCATGAAGCTCAACGTTCACACCAAAGCGTCCTTTGAGGCGATTCGCAAATTTCTTTGCTCTTGGTGTGATCGTTTCTAAATCTTTACCGTGAAGATCGGTAGGCAAACCAACGACAACCAAATCGGGTTGCCACTCTTTGAGCTGTTTCTCTATATCATCCCAGTTAGGGATACCATCTTTTGCTTTGAATGCTTTTAACGGGCTTGCTGTGCCAGTGATTTCTTGACCGATAGCGCTGCCGATACTTTTAGTACCGTAATCAAACGCCATAATTGTTCGTGACATGGTGTTTCCAAATGTTTTAAAGAAAAGGCTTTTTGTAGTGTGCGACTAAAATTTAGAACTTATGATCTCTAGGCGTGACCAGCATCCGAAGACAGTTGAGATACATTGATGCCTAGCATTTGTACCGCTACTTTCCAGCGTTCAGCTATCGGTGTATCGAAAATGACTTTTGGATCAGCTTCGATGGTAAGCCAAGAATTTTCGGTGAGTTCTATCTCTAGTTGACCTGGATCCCACCCTGAATAACCCAGAGCGATAAGGTAATTCTGAGGCTCCGCATCGGTGCCAAGTACTGAAAGAATATCTTTGGAGGTGGTCACCGAGATATGATCAGTCATATTGATGCTTGATTGGTAAGTATCTTTAGGTTGATGAAGAATAAAACCTCTATCTTCAGCGACAGGTCCACCATTTAATACAGGTTGCGCTAAGCTGGCTTGCTTATGCTGAGGTTGGATCGGTTCTACTTCAACTTGCTTGAGCATTGACCCTACTGTGACATCAATTGGAGCATTGATCATTAACCCCATTGCACCTTCATCATTATGCTCACATAAGTAGATAACTGAGTGCTGAAAGTAGGGATCTTTCATTCCGGGCATTGCTACGAGAAAATGGTTAGTCAAATTCATAATATCTCCTGCCACTAAGGAAAAATGAGCGACAAAGCTGTCGCTCTAATAGTATAGGTTTTGCTAGAGATTATCGAAATCCTTGAGACTTCGGAATTACTATTTATCGTTAACTCGGCGTTCAATCGCATCCATTAACTTGCCTGTTACCGAAACATCGAATGCAGCTTCAATTTCACGGATACAGGTTGGGCTCGTAACGTTAATTTCAGTTAGTTTGTCGCCAATAACATCAAGACCAACAAAAATCAGTCCTTTTTCTTTTAGTGCCGGTGCAACCGCTTTAGCGATCGCCCAATCAGTTTCGCTTAGAGGTCGAGCTTCACCTGTACCGCCGGCAGCAAGGTTGCCACGAGTTTCACCTTTAGCTGGGATACGAGCTAGGCAGTAAGGCATAGGTTCACCATCAACAACCAGAATACGCTTATCGCCATTACTGATATCAGGCACGAAAGTTTGTGCCATTGCGTAGTTTTGACCGTGGTTTGTTAATGTCTCGATGATCACTGATACGTTTGGATCGCCTTCTTTCACTCGGAAGATTGAAGCTCCACCCATGCCATCTAATGGTTTCAGGATGATATCACCGTGCTTCTCGCGGAACGCTTTAATCTTTTCAGCTTTACGAGTTACGATTGTCGTGGGTGTCAGTTCCGGGAACCAAGCAGTGAACAGTTTTTCGTTACAATCACGTAAGCTTTGAGGCTTGTTGACAATAAGAGCGCCATTTTCTTCTGCACGCTCAAGAATGTAAGTCGCGTAAATATATTCAGTATCGAAAGGAGGATCTTTACGCATCAATACAGCATCAAGTTCAGATAGTGCAATAGTTTGCTCTGATTTGAATTCATACCAGCCGCTTGGATCTTCTTTTAATTCGACTACTTTCGTATCTGCAATAGCGACACCTTGATCTAAGTGTAGATCATCCATTTCCATATAGTGGATTTCATAACCACGACGCTGTGCTTCAAGCATCATGGCAAAGCTAGAGTCTTTTTTAATATTAATGGATGAAATCGGATCCATTACGATGCCAAGTTTGATCATTTTATTCTCCTAGCCTAGATCGCCAAAACGGACTTGTAAGGCAGTAATTGCAGTTAGAGCCGCGGTTTCGGTACGTAATACACGAGGACCGAGTAGCGTCTCTTCAAATTTATATTGTTCTGTCATGCTGATTTCTTCAGCGGATAACCCACCTTCAGGTCCGATCAAGAGTCGAACTTTATTGATAGGCTCTGGAAGTGTGTTAATAGAGTATTGTGCTCGAGGATGTAAGTTCAGCTTTAGAGCTTCGCTTGGTTCACCGCACCATTCTTCAAGTTGCATGATTGGTCGGATAACTGGAACAGTGTTACGCCCTGATTGTTCGCAAGCTGCAATAGCAATTTTTTGCCATTGAGCCAGCTTCTTTTCGAAACGCTTGGCATCAAGCTTTACACCGCAACGCTCTGAAATTAGAGGGGTAATGGTATTCACACCTAATTCGACGGACTTTTGAATAGTGAACTCCATTTTATCACCGCGAGAGATAACCTGACCTAGGTGTAAATCCAGGGGGGATTCGCTGCTACGTTCAATACGTTCACTTACTTCAACAATGACACTTTTCTTTGTGACTTCTGAAATCGTTGCAGGAAACTCCGCACCACTACCATCAAATAGTAGGACCTCTTGGCCTTCCTTCATTCGTAATACTCGACCAACGTGACCGGCAGCGTCTTCACCTAAAGAAAGGGCGCCTAGCTGGTGGATGAATTCAGGGTGATAAATACGAGGTACTCTCATGTCAGCAAACCTATTGATATGTGCGTTTAGATATTTTTGTCTTTGCCTAACATGGATGCTAAGTAAAGAAAAAACAAGTAGCTATTTAAAATAGCTGAGAGATCACATCATGCCGCTAAAAGAAATGAACAGCATGATGAATTGATAAGGAGTTTAAGGAGGTATCACATTACCCAGTTTAACGAATAGCTTCCTCAACTGTTACTTGAAGCGTGATCTCTTCACCTTTGCGAAGTATACCGACATCAATCACAGTTCCTGGTCGTAAATCAGTGACTATATCCCTCACACTTTGTAGGTCGTTTATTTTTATGTTGTTAATTTTAAGGATTATGTCTTGCACTTCAAAGCCTGCATTTTCTGCCGGTCCATTCGGGTCAATGCGAAGTACGACAACACCTCCAATGCTTTTACTGCCGATGAGGCGACCAGTGACTGAATTTATATCTAGCCCGTTAACGCCGATATACCCACGTATAACTCGACCATCAGCAATGATTTTTTGCATGATTTTATTCGCTAATTGGTAGGGAATCGCAAATGAAATACCATAAGTTTCCATGTCCGTTGCTGGTTGATATGATGCGGTATTAATGCCGACTAGCTCACCTTGGGTATTAATTAAAGCTCCTCCAGAGTTGCCTTCATTAATAGCGGCATCTGTTTGAATGAAGGCTTGGTGCCCATCAGTATTATTTGAAAAGCGACCTGTCGCTGAGATAATCCCAAATGTAGTGGTTTGCCCTAGGTTGTAAGGGTTACCTATTGCGAGTACCACATCACCCACATTAGCTGTGTAATTTGGGTTAAGTGGGATCACTGGTAGGTTATCACCCTCGACTCGTAATATCGCAATATCCGTGCGCTCATCTGAGCCAACAAGTTGAGCAGCTGCAGACCGCCCATCTTGAAGTGCTACAATAATTTGGTCTGCCATTTCCACAACATGGTAGTTCGTAATAATGTAGCCTTTTTCACTTACGATGACCCCAGAGCCTAGCCCTTGAATGAGAAGTTTACTTCGGTCGTTATCGGAGTATTTTTGGCTATAAATATTTACAACTGCTGGCGAGGCTCGTCTTACCGCTTGGTTGAATGAGACTTGTAGTGAGTTGAGATTACTAACCTGTTGCTCAATAACTTGAGGAATAATTGAAGGTCGAAGACTAGGGGATACAATCAGTACAAGTGCCGCAGACACTAGCCCTAGTGAGATAGAACGAAATAGAAAGGACAGCATGTTTCCCTCTTCAACAGGTAAGGTATAAGTCACCGATGTAAGACGGCAAAGTGATTTACCAGTGAAGCATAGCATTTTGATTCAGCGAAATGAAAGAGTGAACACCCAACAGTTCATCGAATGTTCACTCTATTTTTCATAGGGTTTTGGTTTGTGTCGCGATGGTATTAACCATATTTTCAGCCATTCCCCTTACTTTTTGCATTGGTACAATTTTATACTGGTACCCAGTCAGTCAGTAACGTTATCTAACTACTAGGTAGATAGTGCGCTCACCTCTTTGGATATTTAAAGCGAGAACTGCTGGTTTCTTTTCTAGCATTGTTCGTAATTCTGCGAGGTTTTCTACTCGCTGTCGATTGAGACCAATTATGATGTCATTCTCTAGGAGTTGATAAGCTTCAGCTGGGGACCCTTTCGCTACCGAGGATACCTTAACTCCGACTACAGCATCTTTATCTGTGGTATTCGTAAGCTCTGCGCCCGCTAAACCGTCATGCAGTTTTTCTGCTTTCGTTTTGCTATTTGTCGATTCGCCAAGAGTAACGTCGAATGATTTTTGGTCACCATCTCGCACTGCTCCCAGTTTAATTTTTTTACCTGCCCCCAGAGTGGCAACTTTGGCTCTTAATTCACTGAAAGTGTCGATACGTTTGCCATTGATAGAGACAATAATGTCTCCAGCTTTTAAGCCTGCTTTGTCTGCCGCACTATCTGGCACAACTTGGCTAACGAACGCACCTTTACTGGACTCGTAGCCGAGGGCTTCAGCTAACTCCGAAGTGATTTCTCCACCTTGAACTCCCAACATACCGCGTTTAACCTCGCCAAAATCTAAGATTTGCTCTGTGAGGTTCTTCATCATATTGGATGGGATAGCGAAGCCAATTCCAACGTTTCCACCATTGGGGCCTAAAATAGCCGTATTGATACCAATCAGTTCGCCATTCAAGTTGACTAAGGCACCGCCGGAATTGCCGCTATTAATTGCCGCATCGGTTTGAATGAAGTTCTCAAAATTCTCAAGGTTTAGACCACTTCTACCTAATGCTGAGACAATACCAGACGTAACTGTTTGACCTAAGCCAAATGGGTTGCCGATTGCAACAGTAAAGTCACCAACACGAAGTTGGTCGGAATCCGCCAATTTAATTTGAGTTAGGTTCTTTGCTTCTTCTAATTTGAGAAGAGCGACGTCTGACATTTCATCACCGCCAATCAACTCAGCGTCGTATTCACGGCCATCGTGTAATTTTACTTTGATTTCGTCCGCACTATTAATCACATGATAGTTAGTAACGATATGACCTTTTTCAGCATCGACAATGACACCAGATCCTAATCCTCTGAATGGACGTTCTTGAGTTTGTTCAGGACCAAAGAAGAATTGAAATTGTTCAGGGATACGTTGACGTTGAACTTGCTTACCTTCAACGGCAATGCTCACTACTGCAGGGGTCACCTGTTCAAGCATAGGTGCAAGGCTGGGAAGTTGCTCACCATTTACACTCAGTGGTAGTGCTGCGGTGGCTTGAATGGGGGTGATGATGGAACTTAAGCTTAAAGTCATTATCGATAAAGCAAGCAAAGGTTTTTTCATCATAAACTCCTCTCTAGTTATGGTCTCGTATCATCATATGTAGATAAATAATGATGCTAATCAGTAGACCTGAGTGAAAGTTATGACTCAAAAACCTTTCTAAAGTTCACCTTAAATGATTTAGGTGCAATAAGATTATGATGCTTTTGCTGTCACTAGTTCAGGCGCATCGATAATTTCTTTTTCTGGTTCGCTAAACAAACCGGTTGCACCGTGAGCATAATCTTTTGGCGGTTGCTCAATTGAAGTTTCCGACTTCTCAGCTTTGTCAGAGTGAACTGCCGCCGTTTTTACAAACGGGTTGTCTTGCTCTGGTAAGTTTGGAAGAAGTTCAGCACTCGTTTTTTCCATATGTTGATACAGCTTAGTGTAGTCTTTTCCTAAGGTATCCAGCATTTCTGCTGTTTGTGCAAAGTGATCAGCTAACTCTTGTCGTTGTTGCTCTAATGCAAACTTTGCAGAGTCTAATTCTTTTTGTACGTTTTTCTGTTTGTTGTATTCAGGGGTCATGAGACGAGAAATAACGACCCCTAAAATTGCTCCCACAAGCAAACCAGCAACGGCATACATCCAAGGCATAACAGCTCCTTATAATTGTTTTTTAACATGTTTGTTACTGTGTAGTTACACGTATTGCGGCTCCATGGTACTATGAGAATGATGCAGTATAAAGAGAAATGCATGTGCGCTAGTTAGCAAGTTGGCGTCGATTTATACTATTGTGAACACTGTTTTATTCTGGCTTTATCTAAGTTTGGTAGCGAGCCAGTGTGGCTTTTATTGTGGAAACCTCCGTCATGAACCCAATTCAAAAATACGAACAAGATATACAAGAGCATGGTTTTCAAAGAGATCCAGCCCAAGAGCAAGCAGTTCAAAGCTTGGATAAACTGTTTCATGAATTTCAAGATTATTTGAATGCACCTACACCGGAGCTGACTCGTTTTCAAAAACTGCTGGGGAAGAAGCTTGAGCTTCCACAGCCTCCCAAAGGCCTGTATTTCTGGGGAGGGGTAGGGAGAGGTAAAACTTATCTAATGGATACGTTTTATGATGAATTACCAACCACAAAAAAAATGAGAGTCCACTTCCACCGCTTTATGTATCGGGTGCATGATGAGTTGAAGGCGCTGGGTAATGTCAGTGATCCATTACCTTTAGTCGCCGATAAATTGAAGCTAGAAGCAGACATTATCTGTTTCGATGAATTTTTTGTTTCAGATATCACAGACGCGATGATTTTAGGAACATTGTTCCAAGAGCTTTTCTCAAGAAGTGTTGTGCTGGTAGCAACATCAAATATTCCCCCTGCTGATTTGTACCGAAATGGGTTGCAGCGCGCTCGTTTTCTTCCAGCTATAAAACTTATCCAAGAGAATTGTTACATTCTTAATGTAGATAGCGGTATTGATTATCGATTAAGAACATTAGAGCAAGCTGAGATTTATCACTACCCTCTAGATAAGCAAGCTAACATCAACTTGGAAAAGTATTACGCTCAGTTAGTTGGAGAAGATAAAGAAAAGCTCTCTCAAATTGAAGTGAATCATCGCCAAGTGGATGTACTTGAAGCGAGTGATGGTGTTTTACATGCAACTTTTGCTCAGTTATGCCAATCAGCTAGAAGCCAAAATGACTATATAGAGCTATCTAGAATCTATCATTCAGTTTTGCTAGCTGATGTATTACAGATGGGAGCGACTTCAGATGATGCAGCTAGACGTTTTATTGCATTAGTCGATGAATTTTATGAGCGTAATGTGAAGCTCATAATTTCAGCCGAAGTAGCTCTTGAAGATTTGTATACTAAAGGTCAACTAGAGTTTGAATTTAAGCGTTGTCAGTCACGCTTAATCGAAATGCAAAGTCATGACTACTTAGCAAAAGAGCACCTCAGTTAGTATTAAATGTGTACAACAGAAACAGAGAATAAAAAAATCGTGATTTTGTTCAAAAAGAGGTGATTTTTTCTTCGCTCTTCTCTATAATCCTGCGACCTACCGTTACTGCGGGCCTCTAGCAATGAGTAAAATCTAGCTATGCCAAGAGTCTCCAACACTCGAAGGGGTGATGAATGGTACTCTTAGACAGTGGGAATACTTCCGTATTCCTTAAGTGTAAATTTTTTAAATAGGTAATTATTAGCATGAAAACTTTCGTTGCTAAACCAGAAACTGTAAAACGCGACTGGTATGTTGTAGACGCTGAAGGCAAAACTCTTGGCCGTCTAGCAAGTGAAATCGCTTCTCGCCTACGCGGCAAGCACAAAGCAGAATACACTCCTCACGTAGACACTGGTGATTACATCATCGTTGTTAACGCTGAGAAAGTTGCTGTAACTGGTAACAAAGCTAAGGGTAAGGTTTACTACCGTCACTCTGAGTTCCCTGGTGGTCTAAAAACTATCACTTTTGAAAAGCTAATTGCTAAGAAACCAGAAATGGTTCTTGAACTAGCAGTTAAAGGTATGCTTCCACGTGGTCCACTAGGTCGCGCGATGTACCGTAAGCTTAAAGTATACGCTGGTACTGAGCACAACCATGTTGCTCAACAGCCACAAGTACTAGACATCTAAGGGGATTATGAAAATGGCAGAGAATCAATACTACGGCACTGGTCGTCGCAAAAGCTCAGCAGCTCGTGTTTTCATCAAACCAGGCTCTGGTGAGATCGTAATCAACAAGCGTAGCCTTGATGTTTACTTCGGTCGTGAAACTTCTCGCATGGTTGTTAAACAACCTCTTGAGCTAGTTGAACTAACTGAGAAACTTGACCTTTACATCACTGTTTCTGGTGGTGGTATTTCTGGTCAAGCTGGCGCAATCCGCCACGGTATCACACGTGCTCTAATGGAGTTCGATGAAACTCTACGTCCTGCTCTACGTGCAGCTGGTTACGTTACTCGTGACGCTCGTTGCGTTGAACGTAAGAAAGTTGGTCTACGTAAAGCACGTCGTAAACCACAATTCTCTAAGCGTTAATTTTCTATTACAGAAAACACGCTTCAGTTTTATTACTGGAATTGTTGTCCAAAAGCTCGGCTATATGCCGGGCTTTTTGTTTTTTACACTTCGCAAAACTCCTTTCCTCACTAGATTTCTAATCCATTTCTTATAATTTGAAAGCTTTTATAACTCTATGTGCGCTTTGCCTCATGATTGTTACAAAAAGGTAGCTTTATCTTGTCAAAAAGTAGGGTTTTATTTATCATCTTCCGTCAATAAATAGAACTAAATGTATAATTTTGTTAGCCATGCTCTGTAAGCGGAATAATTATAATCCAAAAGGAGCAAATGGGAGAATGTTTGGATGAGCAACGCGCCATTAAATAACGGTCGCAGGCGTTTCTTAACCGCAACAACAGCAGTTGTTGGTGGTTTAGGAGCAGCTGCTGTCGCCGTGCCTTTTATTAAATCATGGAATCCGAGTGCTAAAGCGAAAGCTGCTGGTGCTCCGGTTGAAGTGGAAGTCAGTAAGCTTGAAGCCGGTCAGATGGTTCGTGTCGAGTGGCAAGGTAAACCTGTATGGGTTGTACGCCGTGCTGATTCGGTACTTGAAAACCTGAAATCTATCGGTAGCCAATTACGCGACCCACAATCAGAAGCTGAACAACAACCAGAATACGCACAGAATGAGTTTCGTTCTATTAAAGCTGAGTATTTTGTAGCTGTTGGTTTCTGTACACACTTAGGTTGTTCCCCAACTTACCTTCCTGATTCTTTTGCAGAACAAGTTCAAGGTGTTAAATCTGGCTTCTTCTGTCCGTGTCATGGCTCTAAGTTTGATATGGCTGGTCGAGTGTTCCAAGGTGTTCCTGCTCCTTTGAATCTTGTTGTGCCAAAGCATATGTATTTGAGTGACACTAAGATCCTTATCGGCATTGACGAGGGAGATGCATAATGCAAGGACTGCTTGATTGGGTAGAAAAACGTCTACCCGCGATGAATGCATATAAAAAGCATTTGTCGGAATATCCGATGCCTAAGAACTTTAACTTTTGGTACCTTTTTGGTTCTTTAGCAATGTTAGTACTGGTTAACCAAATCCTTACCGGTATTTGGTTAACAATGAACTACGTGCCATCAGGTGAAGGTGCGTTTGCTTCTGTTGAATACATCATGCGTGATGTGGAATACGGTTGGCTACTTCGCTACATGCACTCGACAGGTGCTTCTGCGTTCTTCGTTGTTATCTACCTGCATATGTTCCGTGGTCTAATCTACGGCTCTTACCAAAAACCTCGTGAGCTACTTTGGATCTTCGGTATGTTGATCTTCTTAGTGCTTATGGCAGAGGCTTTCATGGGTTACTTACTACCATGGGGGCAAATGTCTTACTGGGGTGCTCAGGTAATCATATCTCTGTTTGGTGCGATCCCTGTTATTGGTGATGACCTAACGCTTTGGATCCGTGGTGACTACATCATCTCTGGTGCAACGCTGAACCGTTTCTTCGCACTGCACGTTATCGCTCTACCAATCGTATTGTTGCTGCTTATCGTACTTCACGTACTAGCGCTGCACGAAGTTGGTTCGAATAACCCTGACGGTATCGAGACTAAGCTTCCTAAAGGTACTATGGGCGACGACTACAAGACTCAGTTCCCATTCCACAAGGATTACACGAAGAAATACGACATCATCGATTCTATTCCTTTCCACCCATACGGGACTGTGAAAGATATGGTAGGTGTTGCTGGTTTCTTATTCTTGTTCTGTTACGTGCTGTTCTTTAACCCTGAAATGGGTGGGTACTTCCTTGAGCCGCCTAACTTTGAAGCTGCTAACCCACTGAAAACACCTGAGCATATTGCTCCCGTTTGGTACTTCACGCCGTTCTACGCTGTACTTCGTGCTGTTCCTGATAAGTTGTTAGGTGTTGTAGCAATGGGTGCGTCTATTGTTGTGCTGTTCCTACTACCATGGTTCGATCGTTGTAAAGTGCGTTCATACCGTTACCGTAGCAAGCTGCATTTGATTAACATCATCCAATTCACAATAAGCTTTATTGCGCTTGGTATCCTTGGTGCGCTTCCAGCAACACCAACATACACATTATTAGCTCAAATCTTTAGCTTAGGTTACTTCATGTTCTTCGTTCTACTGTGGTTCTACAGTAAAAATGAAGCGACGAAACCATTACCAGAAAGGGTGACATTCAAATGAAAAAGTGGATTGTAATTTTATTTGCTATGTTACCTTCACTAGCAATGGCTGCTGGCGCAAGTGTACCGCTTGATAAAGCAAATAATGACCTAACAGATAAAGCTTCATTGCAAAATGGTGCGAAGTTATTCATGAACTACTGTTTCGCATGTCACTCTACGCAATATCAGCGTTATGAGCGTGTTGCGAATGATTTAGACATCCCAGTAGACCTAATGAAAGAGAACTTGGTTTTTGACCCTGAGGCAAAAATCGGTGATCTTATGGTTAACGCTATGCCTGCAAAGCAAGCTGCGAATTGGTTTGGTGCTCCGCCACCTGACTTAACTCTCGTTGCTCGTGTTCGTGGTGCTGATTGGCTATATACATATCTTCGTTCATTTTATGAAGATCCATCTCGCCCATTTGGTGTGAATAATATCGTTTTCCCAAGTGTTGGTATGCCGCATGTTCTTGAAGAGCTGCAAGGTATCCCAACTCCGGTTTACGATACACACATGGTCGATGGTGAAGAAGTAACTGCAGTTGTCGGTATTGAAACAGACGGTTCAGGTGAACTAAGTACTGGCGAATACGATAATGCTGTTCGCGACTTAGTGAATTTCCTCGTTTACTCAGGAGACCCTGTCCAACTTGAGCGACATGCTTTAGGTTGGTGGGTAATGGCATTCCTTGTGCTATTCACCATAGTTGTTGTGTTACTGAAGAAAGAGTATTGGCGCGATGTGCACTAATTGTGCTATAATTTCGTGCTAATTCCTAAATTTACAATGGAGGCTTAGGCCTCCATTTTTTTTATTTAAAGTGTACTGGAGGGCTCCATGGCTGTAGCTGCCAACAAACGTTCTGTAATGACTCTTTTCTCAAGTGCTTCTGATATGTATAGCCATCAGGTGCGCATTGTTCTTGCTGAAAAAGGCGTAAGTGTTGAAGTAGAGTTAGTCGATGAGGCAAACTTGCCAGCAGAACTCGTTGAACTGAACCCTTACAAGTCAGTACCAACTCTAGTTGATCGTGAGCTTGCTTTATATGACTCAAAGATCATCATGGAATATCTTGATGAGCGTTTTCCTCATCCACCATTGATGCCTGTGTACCCGGTTGCTCGTGGTAACAGTCGTCTAATGATGTACCGCATTGAGCGTAACTGGTACTCAGTTGCTGAAAAAATTGTTAAAGGTAATGCTGAAGAATCTGAAGCAGCACGCGTTAAATTACGTAATGACCTTCTAACACTAGCTCCAATTTTTGCTGAATACGAATACTTCATGAGTGAAGAATTTAGCTTGATTGACTGCTACCTTGCTCCTTTACTATGGCGCCTGCCAGAGTTAGGTATTGAGTTGATTGGTCCTGGTTCGAAAGAACTTAAGATCTACATGAACCGTGTATTTGAACGCGATTCATTCTTAGCTTCTTTGACTGAAGCTGAGCGTGAGATGCGATTAACTCGTTAAGTTTATGGATATTGAAAATATGACTCCACGCCGTCCATATATGCTTCGTGCATTTTATGAGTGGCTGGTAGATAACGAGTTAACACCTCACTTGGTAGTTGATGCAACTTTACCAGGTGTTCGTGTACCTGAAGAGTTCATTGAAGATGGTCAAATCATTCTAAATGTTGCTCCACGTGCCGTAGGTCAGTTAGAGCTAGGTAACGAAGCTGTAACTTTTAGTGCACGATTTGGTGGTCGCCCTCATAGCGTGATTGTACCTTTGTACGCCGTTCAAGCTATTTATGCCCGTGAAAACGGTGCTGGTACTATGTTTGAACCTGAAGAAGCATATGTTAATGCTACTGATAATGAGATTGAAGAGTCTCCATTTGAAGAAGTAACGACAGCGCCAACTTTAAGCGTAGCAAAATCAGAGGTAGCTTCTCAGGAGCCTGGTCCTGAACCAGAAATCCCTCGTCCTAAAGGCAAGCCAAGTTTGAGAGTTATCAAATAAAAAAAGCAGCGACTATCGCTGCTTTTTTCTTATCTAAAAATTGCTTTCATTAATTTGAACGATTTAGCTCTTTCGCTCAAATCTTTAATTAGCTTTCATCATTTTCGTGTTCACTGTACTGAAATGCTCTTATGACTTGCTTCACTCCTGAAATATTTCTTGCTACTTCAGTAGCAATATCGGCATGTTCATGAGATACAAAACCGAGTAAAAAGACCTCTTGATTTTCTGTAATGACTTTTACTTTAATGCCATTTAAATCGGCATTAGCTAAAAGTGCCGATTT
The DNA here is from genome assembly GCF_050337535.1 of Vibrio kagoshimensis. NCBI lineage: Bacteria > Pseudomonadati > Pseudomonadota > Gammaproteobacteria > Vibrionales > Vibrionaceae > Vibrio > Vibrio kagoshimensis. The sequence goes on along the minus strand of NZ_JAKJSZ010000007.1, from coordinate 135,942 downwards.
AACTTTAGTCGTGATCCAACTGTCATTACTGATCTCTTTGACTGACAAAGGTTTTTGGACTCTAATCTGGTTATGAATTGAGGTAACGCCATCAATATCTTTAGCCTTACTTTCGAATGATCTTCGCTCTGCATCTGTTGAAGCTTGCCCCATCAAAATGATCGAGCCATTATAGGCACTTGCTGTGACTCTAGTGCTACCTTTGAATGGTGTTTTATTACTGATTGCAGCTATTTCAAATTCGATGTTGCTATCATTCCACATCTCTTTTGTTGTTCGGGTATCAGTAACCAAGTTTGCAGTAGTAGCTGCTCCGGCAATAAATAACCCTGCACATCCAGATAGAGAGAAGGCTAGTAAAGGTATAGTAATAATTTTTAATAACTTCATTGTCGCTCCATTACTCTTCATGGGCTGGGAATAGAACTTGATCTATCAAATCGCATAAGCAGTGAAGGGTGACCATATGTACTTCATGGATGCGTGCAGTTCTATGAGAAGGGATTCTGATTTCAACATCATGTTCACCTAATAACCCTGCCATTTCACCACCGTCTTTACCAGTGAAGGCAATGATTGTCATATCACGAGTTACAGCCGCTTCCATTGCTTTGATAATATTTTTGCTATTACCACTAGTCGAGATAGCAAGTAGGATGTCTCCAGTTTGCCCAAAAGCACGAACTTGCTTAGAAAAAATCTCTTCGTAATGGTAGTCGTTTGCGACTGCAGTAAGCGTTGTGTTGTCGGCAGTTAATGCCATCGCGGGTAAACTAGGACGCTCAGTTTCAAAACGATTAAGCAAGCATGATACAAATTGCTGTGCGTTAGATGCAGACCCGCCATTTCCACAGCATAAGATTTTATTACCATTTAGAAGAGTGGCAACCATCGCTTGAGCTGCATGGGTGATAGCATCAGGGAGTGCTTCAGCTGCAGCAATTTGAATTTGAATACTTTCAGTAAAACTTTCTTTAATGCTTTCTAGCATTGCTTATCCTTGGGTAATAGCGTTTTGGATCCAGTCGATGTTGTTCTCTTCACCTTGAATGGCGATAACATCAAACCTGAAGTCGGTTGTGTGGACAGACAAACCTTGTTTCATCAGCCAAACATTTGCTGTTTTATAGAGCTTTCGCATTTTTTGCGGCGTCACCATTTCTGCAGCATGCCCATAATGTGATTGTTTTCGGTATTTCACCTCAACAAACACAATGGTTTGGTGGTGTTTCATTATAAGATCAATTTCACCGAATTTAGTTGTGAAATTTGCAGTGATATACGATAAGCCTTGGCGTGAAAGGTATCTCTTTGCCAAGGCTTCGTAGTGATCACCTATTTGCTTTCGGGTGATTCTATCGGTTATTGCTTTACGGCTAAATAGCCCCATGCTCCGCCCAGCTGATTTGTCTTTGGATAATGCACTGGTTATCAATAGTGAGAACGCCGGTTTCACCGGAAATACTATAGCCATCGATCACTTTCATTTGTGGAAGTGCTTCCATTAATGAATAAGCATCCATTCCTAAAGCTTGTAAGCGTTTTTTTGCATGAGAGTTATTTGGCCATAATTCGTTTAATTGGCTATTTACAGCACTTTGTTCTTCAATGAGCAATGGAATATCACTGTAAATAACACCGGTTAAATCTTCATATTGCTTATCACCGCTATTACTACGCGAGTTGGAAAATAGCGCAGGCTGTTTTGCATCTGGGTTAATAGCGACTTCAATAAATGGTTTGATTAAAGTGAGCTCTGAATTTTTAGCCACAATGTATACTGAATCAATATCACGTCGGCTTCTTGGCTCAGTTTCAATTTGAAGGTTAAGCAGAGCATCCATTTGCGCGATACGTTGCTGGCTTTCTTGTAGACCAAACACTTGATTGATATTACGTTGTAATTGACGCTTATCAGCAAAAGAGCTCATCGCCACTTCATTGCTGCTGTATTTCTGCCATTCTTGCTCAAACGCTTCTTTCACTCGCTCACCAAGACGACCTTTTGGCGCTAAGATTAGGGGGTATTTGTAGCCTTGAGTGAATAAATGTTTAGCAGCTTGAGCTACTTCTTGCTCTGGTGACAAAGCGAGGTAGCACATGTTCGTTCCATCGACGATTTCGTTTGGAATGTTAAGCGCTAAAGCTGGAATTGCATCTACCTTTCCTGTTTGAGCTTGCTGAAGTTTAGTGATATTGCCTTTAATTAGAGGACCGACAATAAAATCAACATTATCTTCAATGAGCTTAGCTTTAATGGCTTCAGCACTTTGAGTGTTTGTATCTAGCACAGTCAATGTAGCATCTTGCTCTCTTTCTGTATCATTCATCATTGCGAAGATAAAACCATCTCTTACAAGTTGAGCTTGTTTACCAAACTTTCCTGTTAATGGAAGAAGTAGGGCTGTGCTTGTTGGCTTACTTATATCTAATTTTAAGATGTCAGAGATTTCAATGGGAGTATATAAAGCAGCTGGGTGATTTGAATTTTCTTCAAGCCAATGCTCAAGCGTATTCTTTAGCTGTGGAACATTAGAGTTGAGCGTCTTCATATAAATGGCTAGTTGCAGCCAACCGTCTAATACTTCTTCATTTTTATTCGTTTCTAATTCGGTGATTTCATACTGAGAATAGGCTGATAAGTTCTGCCAAATTCGATTAGCGATCAGTTCTTGTTCAGCTGTATCTACATAGTCCGATAGTAATACTAGCTCTCGACTTGCAGATAAATATTGACTCATGACTTCAAGCATATCTGAGCGCAAACTGTAATAGTCTTTCCATTGCTCACTTGGTAATTTCCACCACGCTTGAAAATTAAGCTGCTTATAAGCTTCTTCAGGTTGGTCGTTATTAAAAAGTAACTGAGCTCTAGATAATTGCCACTCTGCTTGTTGAATTTCAGAAAGTTGCTGCTTGGCTAACCGTTTGATAAGCAGTGTTGCTTGGTCAGTGCTACCAGATTGAATTGCAGCTTTAAGCGCCATGATTAACCAGTCGTTTTGTAGGCTTCCTTGACTACTATCTGCTTGCATCATGTAGTTTTGAGTGCTTTGAGATGGATCTAGAGTAATATCTACGCTTACAGGGGCTTGTGGTGAAGAAGAACAAGCTGCCAATGTAATTGCTAATGCAATTGGAGTTAATAAGCGTGGTACACTGAGTCTCTTATGGTTCATCATTGCCATGAGTTCTTATAATTCCGTATAAAGTTGTATCTATATTAATCGTTGAAGTGATGGTAAACAAATGACAGATAACAAAACCTTGCTCGAAGAGAGCCCGACTCTCTATATTGTGCCTACCCCAATTGGAAATTTGGGAGATATCACTCAAAGAGCAATTGAAATCTTATCAAGTGTTGATGTTATTGCTGCTGAAGACACTCGTCATACAGGCAAACTACTAGCACACTTCAATATCTCAACTAGAACGTTTGCATTACATGATCACAATGAGCAAACCAAAGCGCAAGTATTAGTTGAAAGGTTATTAGAGGGGCAGTCTATCGCATTAGTCTCTGATGCTGGAACCCCTTTAATTAGTGACCCAGGTTACCATCTTGTATCTCAATGTCGTCAAGCGGGTGTTAGAGTTGTCCCGTTACCTGGTGCTTGTGCTGTTATTACTGCGTTAAGTGCTTCGGGCTTGCCGTCTGATCGCTTTAGCTTTGAAGGTTTTTTACCTGCAAAAAGCAAAGGTCGTAAAGACAAGTTCTTAGAGATAGCTAAAGCTGAACGCACTTGTATTTTTTATGAGTCACCACATCGCATTACCGAATCACTGCAAGATATGCTCGAGATCTTAGGTCCTGATCGTGAGGTAGTATTGGCGCGTGAGCTAACCAAGACATTTGAAACTATTCAAGGCTTGCCGTTAGGAGAGCTTATTGACTGGATTGAAGAAGACTTGAATCGTAAGCGTGGTGAAATGGTGTTGTTGATTCATGGGCACCGTGAAGAAGCAACAACCGACATTCCTGATGAGGCGACTCGAACTCTTGGTATTTTAACGAAAGAACTTCCACTTAAAAAAGCGGCAGCAATGACGGCTGAAATTTATAATTTGAAGAAGAATGCACTCTATAAATGGGGACTTGAGAACTTAGATTAGTCTCTTATAGTTCGCTATCGATAGGCTGAATCAATAATTGGATTAGTTAGTGACCACTTAGTTGGTGTTTAGTAGACACTCTTAAACTTTCACTATACAATCCGCCTCGGAGTTGAACGGGTAATCGCTGCTTCATTGATGTCCTTCGGGAGACTGATGGAGGGGAGGAACGTCCGGGCTCCATAGAGCAGGGTGCCAGATAACGTCTGGGGGGCGCGAGCCCACGACAAGTGCAGCAGAGAGAAGACCGCCGATGGCCTCATTTCTTCGGAAGAGGCACAGGTAAGGCTGAAAGGGTGCGGTAAGAGCGCACCGTGCGGCTGGCAACAGTTCGTAGCAAGGTAAACTCCACCCGGAGCAAGATCAAATAGGCCCTCACATTGCGTTGCTCGCGTATGGGGGCGGGTAGATTGCTTGAGCCTGTGAGCGATTGCAGGCCTAGACGAATGGTTACCACCGTGAAAACGGTACAGAACCCGGCGTATGTGTCAACTCCACCTATTATAAGAACCCATCATTACTAACCAGTAGTGATGGGTTTTTTGCTTTATATTGACGTTAAGCTTTTAAATTGCTTTAACATTTGTAATATCCATTGAATTTGGCGGCAAAATCACGCGAAGCAATGCACAAATAGTGGCGATAAAGTACGAAATCAGTACACTGAAAGTTTAACGATATTTGAACATGCCGTATTAAATGGCCACATTCACTCATTGAGAAGACTATGACACAAGCATTCAAACATGTATCAGTATTGCTTAACGAATCCATTGACGGACTTGCGATCAAACCTGACGGTACCTACATCGATGGTACATTTGGCCGCGGTGGTCATAGTCGTACGATTTTGTCTAAGTTAGGTGAAAATGGTCGTTTATTTAGTATTGACCGTGATCCCCAGGCAATTGCTGAAGCAAAAACTATCGATGACCCTCGTTTTACGATTGTTCATGGTCCGTTTTCGGGCATTGCTGAATACGCAGAACATTATGACCTAGTAGGTAATGTTGATGGTGTACTGTTTGATTTAGGTGTTTCATCTCCGCAGTTAGATGATGCTGAGCGAGGTTTCAGTTTCATGAAAGATGGTCCGTTAGATATGCGTATGGACCCGACTTCAGGTATTCCCGTATCTCAATGGTTAGCTGATGCAGATTTAGATGATATTACTTGGGTGATTCGTGAGTTTGGTGAAGATAAGCATGCTCGCCGCATTGCGAAAGGCATTATTGCTTATCAAGAAAACGAAGAAAACGAACCTTTAACGCGTACTGGTCAGTTAGCAAAGCTTATTTCTGATGTTGCGCCTAAAAACTTTAAAGAGAAAAAACACCCAGCTACCCGTGCTTTCCAAGCTTTCCGAATTTACATCAATAGTGAATTAGAAGAGATTGATACGGCATTAAAAGGTGCGGCTAGCATTCTTGCACCGGAAGGTCGTTTATCTGTGATCAGCTTCCACTCATTGGAAGATCGTATGGTGAAGCGTTTTATTCGTAAAGAAAGCCAAGGACCACAAGTACCTCATGGCTTACCGCTTACAGAAGCTCAGATTAGTGAGCTTGGAAGTGCGGATTTAAAACCAATCGGTAAAGCAATTAAACCATCTAAAAATGAAGTTGATGATAATACTCGCTCACGCAGTTCAGTATTACGCATTGCTGAGAAATTGTAATTACAGATGAGTGCTTCAAAGCCAAATTTAGCAAAGATAATTTTTTTTGATTTACTGACGGTGGGACGAGTTCCATTACTGTTGTTGATCTGTATTTTTGTTAGTGCCATGGCAGTTGTGCTCAGTACTCATATGTCGCGCCAAGCCATTACTCAGAAAGATATGGCTCTTGTTGAAAGAGAACAACTGGATGATGAATGGCGCAACTTAATGCTTGAAGAAACTGCTCTTGCTGAACACAGCCGAGTTCAATCGTTAGCAAAAACAGAATTAGAGATGAAACGCCCTGATTCTGATAAAGAAGTCGTGATTTCATTGAAATGATAGCTAAAAAGGATAAAACGCCGAAAAGTGGGCGTTCTGAAAAGGAAGTAAAAGCGGCTCCAATTTTAATTAAATGGCGTTTTAACGTCGTTATTTTCTTCATATTTATTGTCTTTTCTGCGCTTGTTGCACGTGTCGCTTACATTCAAATTATTGAACCTGATAACCTCATCCGCCAAGGTGATTTACGTTCTGTTCGAGTCAAAGCATTACCTTCTGCCCGTGGTATTATTTCAGATCGAAATGGTGAACCGCTTGCGGTTAGTGTTCCTGTCGAAGCCGTTTGGGCTGATCCTAAAACGATCTTTAAAGAAGATGGCTTGCTAGAGAAAGATCGCTGGTATGCACTCGCTGATGTTTTGGGTATCGACCGCCAATCGATGATCAATAAAATCACTAAGAATAAGTCACGCCGTTTTATTTACCTTCAGCGCCAAGTTAGTCCTGCGATGGCAAAATACATTCGTGAGTTGAAACTGGCTGGCGTCGGTCTAAAAGCTGAATCTCGTCGTTATTACCCAGCAGGTGAAGTTAGTGCACATTTAATCGGTGTAACTGGTATTGATGGACATGGTTTAGAAGGCGTTGAGCGCAGTTATGACCAATGGCTTACTGGTGAAGCGGGTAAGCGTACGATACGTAAAGATCGTTATGGTCGTGTAGTTGAAAATATTGCTTTAGAAGAGCGTGAGCAGGGTAAGCCACTTACGCTAACTATTGATCAAAGGTTACAAGCTATTGCGTACCGCGCAATAAAACAGGCGGTCGCTGATCATCGAGCTACTTCGGGCTCTGCCATTTTACTCGATGTTAAAACCGGTGCCGTACTCTCAATGGTCAATGCACCGTCCTATAACCCAAATAATCGTTCGGACTTACAAAGCTTTAAAATGCGTAACCGTGTACTGACTGATTCAATGGAGCCAGGTTCAACAGTAAAGCCGTTTGTGGTATTAGCGGCTCTAGAAAATGAAACTGCCACCCCTGAGACTGTGATTAATACGGGCAACGGAATTATGCAGATTGGGGGTAGCCGAGTCCGCGATACATCAAAGGTTGGTAAGGCTGACCTCGCCACAATATTAAAGAAATCGAGTAACATCGGTGTCGCAAAGCTAGCTTTGGATATGCCTCTTGAAGCCCTACTTGGTATGTACAGTTCTGTTGGTTTAGGTGAAATGTCTGGGCTTAACTTAGTTGGTGAAACTTCTGGTATTTTCCCTAGCCGTCGCCGATGGTCAAAATTTGAAATTGCGACCTTATCTTTTGGTTATGCTATTTCAGTTACCCCTATTCAGTTAGCTCACGCGTACGCGACTCTTGCAAATAAAGGCATGTATGAGCCCATTCATATCATAAACAGTAACCAACAAGACTTTTCTAAACAGGTAGTCTCGCCAGAAAATGCTCAACTTGTTTTAGAAATGCTGGAAGGCGTGACTCAAAAAGGCGGTACAGCGACACGAGCTGCAGTGCCGGGTTACCGAGTTGCGGCTAAAACTGGTACATCTCGAAAAGCAGCGGCAGGTGGATACAGTGATGAATACATTGCAATTACCGCAGGTGTCGCACCTGTGAGTGACCCGCGAGTTGCACTTGTTGTTATTGTGAATGAGCCACAAGGTGACTTGTATTACGGTGGTTCGGTTGCGGCTCCGGTATTCTCAGAAATTATGAAAGGTGCGTTACAAATTTTAAATGTGGCACCAGATGAAAATCAATTCCAAAATTAGCGTAGATCAGGACTAGATATGAGCAATCTTCTTTCACTTTCCAGCCTACTTTCTCCTTGGGGAGATTTTAACTCCTCGCAACTAGATGCAATACCGGTTAAGTCTTTAGAGTTAGACAGCCGTAAAGTATCGAGTGGTGATGTCTTTGTGGCAGTGATTGGTCATGCTGTTGATGGTCGTCAATTTATTCCTACGGCTATTGAGCAAGGTGCTGCAGCAGTTATTGCTCAGGCGTGTGATGAACATCTTCATGGAAGTGTTGGTGTAGTAGGTGGAATTCCAGTTGTTTATATTGATGACTTAAATCAGTCGTTGTCTAAATTAGCAGGGCGATTGTATTCATCGGAAAACATGAAATTAATCGGTATTACCGGGACTAACGGAAAAACCACCATCAGCCAATTAATCACTCAGTGGTTAGACTTAATTGGTCAGCGATCTGCTGTGATGGGAACAACCGGCAATGGTTTTCTTGATAATTTAAAAACTGCAACAAACACCACTGGCAGTGCTATTGAAATTCAAAAGACATTAAGTGAATTAGCTAAGCAAGATGCCGCGTATGCTGCCATGGAAATTTCTTCTCATGGGTTAGTACAAGGTCGAGTTAAAGCTCTTACTTTTAGCGCGGCAGTATTCACGAACCTAAGCCGTGATCACCTTGATTATCATGGGACAATGGAAGAGTACGCACTCGCAAAGCAAAGCTTATTTACTCAGCATAAATGCCAAGCATCGATCATTAATATTGATGATCCTGTCGGTTATTCTTGGATAGAAGATTTACCTAATGCTGTGGCGGTTTCTTTAAAACCAATAGCTGATTTTGACAAAGGTATTTGGGCAACAAAAGTGGTTTATGCTGAAACGGGGATTAAGCTTTCTTTTGATGGCTGTTATGGGCAAGGGCATTTGTCGGTTCCGTTGATTGGACAATTCAACGCGTCAAATGTATTAGTGGCTTTTGCTACCTTGCTGTCGTTAGGTATTGATAAGCAAGCACTAATCGATACAGCATCTAAACTTCAGCCTGTTATTGGTCGAATGGAATTATTCCAAGTACCCGAGAAAGCCAAAGTTGTCGTTGATTATGCTCATACACCAGATGCTCTGGAAAAAGCGCTTTCAGCTTTGAGAGTGCATTGTTCTGGTCAGTTATGGGTTATTTTTGGCTGTGGTGGCGATAGAGACATCGGTAAACGACCAATGATGGCTGAAACCGCAGAAAAGTTTGCAGACAAACTTATTTTGTCAGATGACAACCCTCGCAGTGAAGACCCTCGATTGATCGTTAAAGATATGCTTGCGGGGTTAAATAAAGCTGATGAAGCTTTTGTCGAGCATGACCGTTATGAAGCCGCAAAGCTGGCACTGGCTCATGCATCTGCTAACGATATTATTTTATTGGCAGGTAAAGGGCATGAAGACTATCAAGTATTAAAGAATGAAACAGTGCATTACTCTGACAGAGAGTCTGCAACAGAACTTTTAGGTATATCATTATGATTGATGTATCCCTAGAGCAAATTTGCTCTGCCGTAAAAGGGAAATTAATTGGTGAAGATTGCACGATAACAGCAGTCTCAACGGACACAAGAACACTCGATACTGGTGCCTTATTTGTAGCCCTTGTTGGTGAACGTTTTGATGCCCATGATTTCTGTCAACAAGCAGTCGATGCTAAAGCGAGTGCTTTATTAGTTGAAAAGAAGCTTGCTCTTGATATTCCGCAAGTGATTGTTGAAGATTCTAAAATCGCTTTAGGTCAGTTGGGCTCTTGGGTACACAAACAGTGTGATATACCAACAATGGCTATTACTGGTAGCTGTGGCAAAACGACAGTTAAAGAGATGGTGGCGAGTATATTGCAATTACGCGGCAATGTACTTTTTACTGCTGGGAACTTTAATAATGAAATTGGCGTTCCTCTGACTTTATTACGAAGTGAAAGAGATGCTGAGTTTGCCGTTATTGAGCTAGGTGCTAATCATATCGATGAAATTGCGTACACGACACAACTTGTGCTTCCGCAAGTCGCACTAGTGAACAATGTTGCGGCTGCACACCTAGAAGGTTTTGGTTCTATTGACGGTGTTAAACAAGCCAAAGGTGAAATTTTCCAAGGGCTGCCATCTGGTGGAACTGCCATTCTTAATTTAGAAAGTAATGGTGGATATTTTTGGGATGATGTTTTAGCCGATAAGTCTGTTATTACTTTCTCTACAGCTGATACTGAAGCCGACTATTTTGCTAGAGATATCGAGATAAATACTGAAGGTGAAGCCAGCTTTGAGCTTAATACACCAACTGGTTCGATAGATGTGAAACTCGGTATTATTGGACGTCATAACGTTGCTAATGCTCTTGCTGCCGCCGCACTAGCCATACAGTTTGGCTCTACACTGAAACAAATTCAGGCAGGTCTTACAGATCTAATACAGGTTAAAGGTAGAGTTGAAGTTCAGCCTTTAACTGAGAAAATTAAATTAATTGATGATAGCTACAACGCCAGTGTTCCTGCTATGAAAGCGGCTGCAGAGTTGCTATCTGGCTTTAAAGGTCAGCGTTGGTTAATTTTAGGTAATATGGCAGAACTCGGCGATGAAAGCCTTGCACTTCACCGCCAAGTCGGTGAATATGCTGCCCCATTCAATTTTGAGTATGTCCTCACTTATGGTGAAGACACGAAAGTGATCAGTGATGTTTGTAACGGCATTCACTTCGAAACACATTCCGAGATGATTACATACATAAAGCAGCAATTAACCCTATCCAACAGCACGAACCACACCTTATTAGTTAAGGGAGCGAATAGTGCTGGGATGAGTAAGATAGCGGCTGCTTTAAAGGAGACTTTTTCATGATAATTTGGCTATCAGAGCTACTACAGCCATACTTTTCTTTTTTCCGATTGTTCGAATACCTTTCATTTCGTGCAATCGTTAGTGTAATTACGGCATTGTGCTTATCTCTTTGGATGGGACCTAGGCTAATTGAGCGTTTACAGATGCTACAAATTGGTCAAGTTGTTCGTAATGACGGTCCTGAATCTCACTTCAGCAAGCGCGGTACCCCAACTATGGGGGGGATAATGATCCTTGCAGCAATTGTGATTACTGTCTTGCTATGGGCAGATCTATCAAACCCTTACGTGTGGGCAGTATTAGCTGTTTTACTCGGTTACGGTGCTGTAGGTTTTGTCGATGATTACCGTAAAGTCGTGCGAAAAAATACAGATGGCTTAGTTGCTCGTTGGAAGTATTTTTGGCAATCCGCGATTGCATTAATTGTTGCTTTTGCTTTGTATGCTCACGGAAAAGATACTGCCGCGACTCAGCTTGTTGTCCCATTTTTTAAAGATATTATGCCTCAGCTCGGTTTACTCTATATCGTTCTGACTTACTTTGTTATTGTGGGAACCAGTAACGCTGTTAATTTAACCGATGGCCTAGATGGGTTAGCGATTATGCCAACAGTGCTTGTAGCTGCTGGTTTTGCTGCAATTGCATGGGCAACAGGAAATGTTAATTTTGCCGAATACTTACATATCCCATACATCCCTTATGCATCTGAGTTAGTGGTTGTTTGTACTGCAATGGTAGGGGCTGGTTTAGGTTTCCTATGGTTTAATACTTACCCGGCTCAAGTATTTATGGGCGATGTAGGCTCACTTGCATTAGGTGGCGCTTTAGGTGTTATTGCTGTTTTAGTTCGCCAAGAACTCGTATTGGTTATTATGGGTGGTGTGTTTGTAATGGAAACTTTGTCTGTAATTTTACAGGTAGGTTCATACAAACTACGAGGTCAGCGTATTTTCCGTATGGCTCCGATTCATCATCACTATGAGCTAAAAGGCTGGCCAGAGCCTCGTGTTATTGTACGTTTTTGGATCATTTCAATCCTTCTTGTTCTTATCGGCTTAGCGACATTAAAGGTTCGTTAATAGAAAGTACGTTAATAATTCGAGCATCTGTATTAAAGGCAGATGCTCACTTCAAATAGAGAGCATCGTGTTCAAATGGATCGTTGGCTGAATATTCATAATGTAGTGGTTGTAGGGCTCGGTATTACCGGGCTCTCCGTCGTTAAGCATCTCGTAAAATACCAACCTCAATGTAATGTTCGTGTGATTGATACTCGTGAACAACCTCCCGGTTTAGATGCTCTACCTAACTCAGTTTCACTGCATTCTGGAAGTTGGAATGAACAGTGGCTAGCTGAAGCCGATTTAGTCGTTGTTAACCCCGGTATTGCTCTTGCTACTCCAGAGATCCAAACTGTCGTTCAACGTGATGTGGCCGTTATTGGTGACATCGAGCTATTTGCTTGGGCGGTAGATAAACCTGTAGTGGCTATTACTGGCTCTAATGGCAAAAGCACTGTAACGGATTTAACTGGTGTACTTGCAAAAGCAACCGGTTTAAAAGTGGGTGTGGGTGGCAATATCGGTATTCCAGCTTTAGACCTTCTAGAGCTTGATGCTGATTTATATGTACTTGAGCTTTCTAGTTTTCAGCTCGAAACTACATCGAATTTACAACTTTCTGCCGCGGCCTTCCTAAATTTATCTGAAGATCATATGGATCGTTATGCGGGTATGGATGATTACCGTTTAGCGAAGCTTAGAATCTTTGATAATGCTCAGTGTGCAATTGTTAACCGAGAAGATAAAGAAACCTATCCTCAAAACATGGGTGAGCAGTTATCTATCGTAAGCTTTGGTTCTGATGAAAAAGAACTCGGTTTAATCAAGCTGAACGGTGAAGAGTGGTTAGCTGATTTTGGTAAGCCAGTCGTTAAGTGCAAAGACTTAACTTTAGTAGGTCGACATAATATTTCTAATGCATTGGTGGCGTTAGCGTTACTGAAAAATATACAAGTTGATTACTCTAAATCGATAAATGCTTTAAAAAATTACAATGGTTTGACTCATCGCTGTCAAGTAGTAGTAGAACAGCGTGGTATAAAGTGGGTGAATGACTCTAAGGCGACTAATGTCGCGAGTACTTTAGCCGCATTATCAGGATTAGATTGTTCAGGAACACTGTATTTGCTGGTCGGTGGAGTAGGAAAAGGTGCTGATTTCAGTGAACTTGCACCGGTCTTGTCTCAATTGAATGATCTTAAGCTATGCTGCTTTGGCAAGGATTCAGCTGAATTTATGCCATTACATAAGTCTGCAACCCAATTTGACACTATGAGAGATGTGATTGAAAGCATATCTAAGAGACTTAAAGCAGAAGATATGGTGATGCTTTCTCCCGCATGTGCAAGCTTCGACCAGTTCAATAATTTTATGGCGAGGGGGGATGTATTTACCCAACTTGCACATGAATTCGCGTAATTTGGTAAAGGATTAAGATTAAGTGCGAAGTGTACGAGAAATTAATCAAAACATATGGCAGTGGCTTAATCGATCTACGCCAGATACATTATTTGATCGTCAGTTAGTATGGATTGCACTTGGGCTTATGCTCACCGGGCTCGTGATGGTGACATCGGCTTCATTCCCTATTAGTTCGCGTTTAACTGATCAACCGTTTCATTTCATGTTTCGGCACGCTACTTTTCTGTTACTGGCTCTCGGTGTTGCGAGTGTGATTTTACAAGTGCCAATGAAACGGTGGATGCAGTACAGCTATTACTTGCTTGCCTTATCTTTCGTGCTTTTGGTTATAGTATTAGCTGCTGGTAAGTCGGTTAATGGTGCTTCTCGCTGGATCCCGCTTGGCTTATTTAATTTACAGCCAGCTGAAGTTGCGAAATTATCGCTATTTATATTCATGGCGGGTTACTTAGTGCGTAAGCAAGATGAAGTGCGAGCAACATTTTTTGGCGGCTTTGCTAAACCCATTATGGTTTTTGGGGCACTTGCCGTTTTGTTACTAGGTCAGCCTGATTTAGGGACTGTTGTTGTAATGCTTGTAACATTATTTGGAATGTTATTCATAGCTGGAGCAAAACTGACTCAGTTCATTGCTTTAATGGTCGCTGGTATTGCGGCGGTAATAGGGCTTATTGCTCTCGAACCCTATCGTATTCGACGAGTTACATCGTTTTGGGAACCTTGGAATGACCCCTTTGGTAGCGGTTATCAGTTAACACAATCATTGATGGCTTTTGGTCGCGGTGATTGGATGGGGCAAGGTTTAGGTAACTCCATTCAAAAGCTAGAATATTTACCTGAAGCTCATACTGATTTTGTGTTTGCTGTGCTTGCTGAAGAACTAGGCTTCGTTGGGGTGACCTTAGTTTTAATGTTGATATTTAGCTTAGTCCTAAAAGCAGTATTTATTGGGAAAAGATCGTTTGAAGCGAATCAACAATTTGGAGGCTACTTAGCCTTTGGTATTGGCATTTGGTTTGCTTTTCAAACCCTTGTCAACGTTGGTGCTGCTGCCGGGCTTGTGCCTACAAAAGGTCTGACGCTCCCATTGATTAGTTATGGTGGTTCAAGCCTAATAGTGATGACGACGGCGGTATCGATGTTATTGCGTATTGATCATGAGTGCCGACTTGAAAGGTTGGAACATGGTGATGATTTAGACGACCAAATAGAATAAGAATGACATGAAGAAAAATAAAAAACTCTTAGTAATGGCTGGTGGTACTGGTGGTCATGTGTTCCCAGGCTTAGCCGTAGCTAAAAAATTGCAGGCACAAGGTTGGGAAATTCGTTGGTTAGGAACTGCTGACAGGATGGAAGCCGACCTTGTACCTAAACACGGTATTGACATTGACTTCATCAAAGTCAAAGGACTACGCGGTCAAGGTGTATCCAAACTGATTAAAGCACCATTTCAAATAATAAATGCCATTATCCAAGCGAAAAAGCATATTCAAGCTTGGCAGCCAGATGTTGTATTAGGCATGGGGGGGTACGTAAGTGGTCCCGGTGGTATTGCGGCTTGGTTATCTGGTATTCCAGTTGTATTGCATGAACAAAATGCTGTTGCGGGTTTAACGAATCAATGGCTGTCTAAAATAGCAAAAAAAGTATTTCAGGCATTTCCAGGGGCATTCCCTAAAGCAGAAGTCGTTGGTAACCCAGTTCGTGAAGATGTGGTGGCATTGGAAGATCCAAGCGAGCGTATGAAAGATCGCCAAGGTGATGTTCGTATATTAGTGATGGGTGGAAGCCAAGGGGCTAAAGTTCTTAACGATACTTTACCAAAAGTCATGTCACAGCTGGGTTCTGGTTTTAGCGTTATGCACCAAGCTGGAAAGAATAATCAAGAAAATGTGTTAGATGCGTATCGCTCACACTCTGTTGATACTGTCCAAGTTACGGAGTTTATTGATGATGTTGCTCAAGCTTATGCGTGGGCTGATCTGTTAGTTTGCCGTTCAGGTGCGTTAACCGTATCTGAAGTCTCGGCTGCTGGTGTAGGTGCTATTTTTATCCCATTTATGCATAAAGATCGCCAACAAGCACTGAATGCTGACCACCTTGTAGAGTGTGGAGCTGCATTTATGATTGAGCAACCTGACTTAACTGTCGATAATTTAACAAATGCAATTGCAACACTAGACCGAAATGAATTAAAAATGATGGCGACTAAAGCTCGTAATGCTGCAAAGCTCGATGCTGACGTGACTGTCGCTGAAGCTATTAAAGCTTTAGCAAAATAACGAGAAAGAATTGATGACAATTGAACACACTCAAGATTTAGCACAGATACGTGCAATGGTTCCTGAAATGCGTCGCGTAAAATCAATCCATTTTATTGGTATTGGTGGAGCGGGTATGAGCGGAATAGCTGAAGTTTTATTAAATGAAGGCTACCAAATTACCGGCTCAGATATTGCTGAAAACCCAGTAACTGAGCGTCTAGTGAATAAAGGCGCCACTGTATATATTGGTCATCAAGAGAGTAATGTCGCTAACGCGAGTGTTGTCGTGATTTCTACTGCGATTAATGAAGAAAACCCTGAAATTAAAGCGGCACGTAAAGCTAGAACTCCAATAGTTCGAAGAGCTGAAATGCTAGCAGAATTAATGAGGTTTAGACATGGTATTGCGGTCGCCGGTACACATGGTAAAACGACTACAACAGCGCTAGTAACCCAGATTTATTCAGAGGCAGGGTTAGATCCGACATTCGTTAATGGTGGCTTGGTTAAGAGTGCAGGAACCAATGCTCGTTTAGGGTCTAGCCGCATCTTAATTGCTGAAGCCGATGAAAGTGATGCTTCATTCTTACACCTGCAGCCGATGGTCAGTATTGTTACTAATATTGAAGCTGATCATATGGATACTTATGGCGGTGACTTTGAAACATTAAAGCAGACTTTTATCGATTTTCTCCATAACTTGCCATTTTATGGGCAAGCGATAGTGTGTATTGATGATCCTGTTGTTCGTGGGCTGATTCCTAAAATTAGCCGACAAGTGATTACTTATGGCTTTTCAGAAGATGCAGATGTACGTCTTGAAAACTACAGCCAAACAGGGCAACAAGGTAAGTTTACTGTTGTACGCAAAGGAAAAGCGAACCTGGATATAACATTAAATATTCCAGGCCGACATAACGCACTCAATGCTTCAGCAGCGATAGCGGTAGCAACGGAAGATGATGTCAGTGATGAAGCTATTCTGAAAGCTATGGCTGGTACTGAAGGAACAGGTCGACGTTTCGATCACTTAGGTGAATTTGAAACTGGAAATGGAGTAGCAATGTTAGTCGATGATTACGGTCATCACCCGACAGAAGTGGACGTTACGATTCAGGCAGCAAGAAGTGGTTGGCAAGATAAGCGTTTAGTGATGATTTTCCAGCCTCACCGTTACAGTCGTACTCGTGACTTATTTGATGATTTTGCCAACGTACTTGAACAAGTCGATGTATTGATTCTCTTAGATGTCTATTCTGCTGGTGAATCTCCAATTGTTGGAGCTGATGGGCGTTCGTTAAGTCGTACAATTAGAGGGCGTGGGAAGTTAGATCCAATATTCGTACCTGACATACATACACTTCCTTCAGTGCTTGCGAATGTAATTCAAGATGGTGATCTTGTTTTAACACAAGGTGCAGGAGATGTGGGTAAAGTCGCTAAACAGCTAGAAAATCTTGAGCTTAATATCAATAGAATGTTAGAAGCATAAAGTAAGCGCTACAGAGCGTGGTCAATCGCTCACTTCTTGCGATTGACCCAAATTTGTCAAAAAATATCAATATCAATATTTGATAGTTTGAGCTAGCTCAGTATAATTCATAGGTTAAAGTAAGTGCTTTTACCTCTATTAAGAAAAGATAGGGAAGAGAATTGCGAACCATCGACAGGGACAGCGGGTTTTGGTAGAAAGTACTTTCAACGAAAACCGCCACCTATTCAGTTTACCATCGCTTAGAAAGCATGCCTTTGGTGGGGCGTTTTTTCTGATGGTTTTGCTATTCATTGGGTTCCTTTTCTATACCACGCTAAGTTGGATGTGGGATGATCAGCGATTGCCCCTTTCCAAAATAGTGCTTCAAGGCGACTTAACGTATGTAAGTGCAAGTGATGTTCAGCAGGCATTTGGTCAGCTTGATCATATCGGCACCTTTATGTCCCAGGATATAAATGCATTACAAGACAGCTTACAAAGTCTTCCTTGGGTATCGGTCGTTTCTATTCGTAAACAGTGGCCTGATACAGTTAAAGTTTTTTTAACTGAGCACCAAGCAACAGCTATTTGGAATGGCAACATGCTGTTGAACGAAAATGGCTTAGTGTTTTATGGCGATATTGGAGTATTGCAAGGGGATAGAGTCAAACTCTATGGACCTGAAGGTACAAGCCAACAAGTTATTGCAAAATGGCGACACGCGACGCCCTTATTTCAAAGTTTGGGATTAACCGTTACATCTTTAGTCCTGAATGAAAGACGAGCTTGGCAAATTATTCTAGATAACGGTATCCGTTTAGAACTAGGAAAAGATTCTTTAGATGAACGTGTTGAGCGCTTCATTTCACTTTATACCAAGCTTGGTGATAAAGCTGATAAAGTGAGCTACATAGACCTCAGGTATGATACGGGAGCTGCCGTTGGCTGGTTCCCAGAGCAAGAGTTAGAAGAGAATACAGATGACTAAGACCGTAGATGACAACTTAATCGTTGGTCTTGATATAGGCACTGCAACCATATCAGCTCTAGTGGGTGAAATACTGCCTGATGGTAAAATTAATATCATTGGATCGGGAAGTAGCCCATCTAGAGGTATGGATAAAGGCGGTGTGAACGACTTAGAATCCGTAGTTAAGTCGGTACAGCGAGCAATCGATCAAGCTGAATTAATGGCAGAATGCCAAATCAGCAATGTATTTATCTCATTATCAGGTAAACACATCGCAAGCCGAATTGAAAAAGGTATGGGGACTATTTCAGACGAAGAAGTATCCCAAGACGATATGGATAGAGCAATCCATACAGCTAAGTCGATTAAAATAGGAGATGAGCAGAGAATCCTGCATGTCATCCCTCAAGAATTTACTATCGATTACCAGGAAGGTATTAAAAATCCACTTGGTTTATCGGGCGTTCGAATGGAAGTCAGCGTTCATCTGATCTCTTGCCACAATGATATGGCAAAAAATATTATTAAAGCAGTTGAGAGATGTGGTCTTACTGTTGAACATATTGTGTATTCAGGTCTTGCGTCGAGCAATGCTGTAATCACTGAAGATGAACGAGAACTTGGAGTATGTGTTGTTGATATAGGCGCTGGTACCATGGATGTTTCTATCTGGACAGGCGGCGCATTAAGACACACAGAGGTATTTGCCTATGCCGGAAATGCCGTAACCAGTGATATTGCTTTTGCTTTTGGCACACCAGTGAGTGATGCAGAAGAAATAAAAGTTAAACATGGTTGTGCTTTAAGTGAGCTAGTAAGTAAGGACGATTCGGTTAACGTACCTAGTGTTGGTGGTAGACCATCTCGGAGTTTGCAAAGACAAACTTTGTCAGAAGTCATAGAACCACGTTACACTGAATTAATGGGTTTAGTTAACCAAACTATCGATACTGTACAAGTTAAGCTACGAGAAGATGGAATTAAACATCACCTTGCTGCTGGTGTAGTTCTCACTGGTGGAGCTGCGCAAATTGATGGGTTGGTAGAATGTGCGGAGCGAGTTTTCCGCAACCAAGTTAGAGTTGGTAAGCCATTAGACGTTAGTGGCTTAACTGATTACGTTAAAGAGCCGTATCATTCTACGGCAGTTGGTTTACTTCATTATGCAAAAGATTGCCAAATAAATGATGATGGTGAATATAGCGAACCAAAACGCTCACCGTCTATGTCAGGTTTATTTGGTAAATTGCGTAATTGGATACAAAAAGAGTTTTAACCTGAGTTGCAGGAAAAAACGGAGATAACAAATGTTTGAACCGATGATGGAAATGTCTGACGATGCGGTAATTAAAGTCGTTGGAGTTGGTGGCGGCGGCGGTAATGCTGTTGAGCACATGGTACGTGAGTCTATTGAAGGCGTTGAATTTATTAGTGTAAACACTGATGCTCAAGCACTTCGAAAAACAAGCGTGAGCAGCGTAATTCAAATTGGTGGTGATATCACTAAAGGTTTGGGTGCTGGTGCAAACCCACAAGTTGGCCGTGATGCAGCTCTCGAAGACAAAGAAAGACTTAAAGAATTCCTGACTGGTGCCGATATGGTATTTATCGCAGCAGGAATGGGCGGCGGTACTGGAACTGGTGCAGCTCCTGTAATTGCAGAAGTTGCTAAAGATCTAGGTATCTTAACGGTAGCTGTTGTGACTAAGCCATTTAGCTTTGAAGGCAAAAAGCGTTTAGCGTTTGCTGAACAAGGTATTGAAGAGTTATCTAAGCATGTGGATTCGTTAATTACGATTCCAAATGAAAAACTGCTTAAGGTACTTGGTCGTGGTGTTACATTGCTAGAAGCTTTCGCTAGTGCAAATGATGTACTAAAGAATGCTGTACAAGGTATTGCTGAGCTAATTACTCGCCCTGGTATGATCAACGTCGATTTTGCGGATGTACGCACCGTAATGTCTGAGATGGGTCATGCAATGATGGGTAGCGGCATCTCTAAAGGTGAAGACCGAGCAGAGGAAGCCGCTGAAACGGCAATTTCTAGCCCATTACTAGAAGATATTGATCTAGCTGGTGCTCGAGGTGTTCTAGTGAACATCACAGCTGGCTTAGATATGCGTTTAGATGAGTTTGAAACTGTGGGTAACACAGTCAAAGCCTTCGCATCTGATAACGCTACGGTCGTAATTGGTACTTCTCTTGATCCTGATATGACGGATGAAATTCGAGTAACTGTTGTTGCAACAGGTATTGGAACAGAGAAAAAACCAGATATTACGCTTGTTGCTGGTGGTAAAGCAAAAGTGGCAGCAACCTCTCAACCACAAGTGACAGCGCAGTCTGCACCTAAAGTGGAAGAGAAAGTGGCACAGCCATTGCAAGAAAAAACTGAGGTTAAACCTCAAGTTAAACCGCAGCCAACAGCGTCATCGGCATCTTCAGCGGTAGGGGCAAGTCAAAACACAGCACCTAAAGCTGAAAAAGAAAGTGGATATCTTGATATCCCTGCATTTTTGAGGCGTCAGGCTGACTAACTAGTAACCGTTAATTTGACAGTGTTCAAAATGATGGTAAAATTCGCGGTCGGTAGATTACTGACCGTGTTTTGTAGCACTGATAAGAGGCAAGCAGATGATCAGACAACGTACTCTGAAAGAAATCGTGAAAACAACTGGTGTGGGTCTCCATTCTGGTCGTAAAGTCACGCTTACTCTTCGCCCTGCAGCTGCAAATACAGGTGTTGTTTATCGTCGTACCGATGTAAATCCACCAGTAGACTTCCCAGCTGATCCAGCTTCAGTCCGTGACACTATGTTGTGTACCGCTTTGGTAAATGATGATGGTGTACGTATTTCAACAGTAGAGCACTTAAATGCAGCTCTAGCTGGAATGGGTATTGATAACATTATTGTTGAAGTTGATGCTCCTGAAATTCCGATTATGGATGGTAGCGCAAGCCCATTTGTCTATTTACTACAGCAAGCTGGCGTTGAAACATTAAACGCTGCCAAGCGTTATATCCGAATTAAGAAACCTGTACGTTTTGAAGATGGCGATAAATGGGCTGAATTTGTACCATTTAATGGCTTCCGTATGGATTTCGAAATTGATTTTAACCACCCTGCGATTGAATCTGACGAACAGCGTTTATTGTTTGATTTTTCATCTCAAGGTTTTGTTAAAGAAATTTCACGAGCTCGTACCTTCGGTTTTATGCGTGATATCGAATACCTACAATCACAAAACCTTGTGTTGGGTGGTAGCTTTGATAATGCAATAGTTCTGGATGAATATCGAATCCTGAACGAAGAAGGTCTTCGTTTCGAAAATGAATTTGTGACACATAAAGTTCTAGATGCGATTGGTGATTTATATATGTGTGGACACGCTATTATCGGTGAGTTCAGAGCATATAAATCAGGTCATGGCTTGAACAACCAACTTCTTAGAGCTGTATTAGCTGATCAAGAAGCGTGGGAGTGGGCAACATTTGAAGAAGAAGCTGGCTCACCTGTCGCTTTTGCAGAGCCTAATATGGTTTTAGCGTAAGCTAAAGAATTTTTAAAAAGCCAAGCTATTAGCTTGGCTTTTTTGTATCTGAATTTCAGCATCCTTCCTTTCTAGCCCAACGAATCTGTATTTTTTGATGGATACCTGTTTAATCCCTCACCAATCTGTAATAAAACTTCAAACCACATCAAACAAATGAATTCTAAAATGGTTGTCAGTAACAAAATTACTTACACTAGAAGGCAATATTTTCAACTCAAGCCTTGAAAACTCTACTCTCAAGTCCAATATCAAAGATACAAGATTTATCTCAGTATCCTGGTTTGCAATGAAAGACTAAGTTAATAGTTATAGATCCTACTCTATGCTAATAACTGGTTAACCACTGGTAGAGACAAACGGCATTTAACCAGATCGTACTCGGTCTGAGAACGAAGAGATTCCTAGCACATGATTACTAAGCTGCTGACAAAGGTAATTGGCAGTCGCAATGATAGAACACTGCGCCGCCTTAAAAAAATCGTAAAAGAAATTAATAACTACGAGCCAACATTTGAAGCTCTATCTGATGAAGAGTTGAAGAATAAAACCGTTGAATTTAGAGCTCGTATTGAAAAAGGTGAAAGCCTAGATCAGCTACTCCCAGAAGCATTCGCAACAGTACGTGAAGCATCTAAACGTGTATATGGCATGCGTCATTTTGACATGCAACTTGTTGGTGGCATGGTACTTAACGCTGGTCAAATTGCAGAGATGCGTACTGGTGAAGGTAAAACGTTAACAGCAACTCTTCCTGCTTATTTGAATGCATTACCAAGTAAAGGTGTTCACGTTGTTACAGTGAATGACTACCTAGCTAAGCGTGATGCGGAAACAAACCGCCCATTATTTGAATTTTTAGGTATGACGGTTGGTGTCAATGTTCCAAACATGCCGCCACCGGAAAAAAAAGAAGCGTACTTAGCTGATATTCTATACGGAACAAATAATGAATTTGGTTTCGATTACCTACGTGACAACATGGCTTTCCGAGCGGAAGATCGAGTTCAGCGTGAGCGCTTCTTCGCTGTAGTCGATGAAGTGGATTCTATCTTAATTGATGAAGCTCGTACTCCTCTGATCATTTCAGGACCTGCTGAAGATAGCTCTGAACATTACACTCGTATCAATACTTTGATCCCTCACCTTGAGCGTCAAGATAAAGAAGATTCTGAAGAGTACCGTGGCGATGGTCACTACACTATGGATGAAAAATCTAAGCAAGTTCATCTGACTGAAACTGGTCAAGAGTTTGTTGAAGAATTGATGGTGGAAAATGGCTTAATGGAAGAAGGTGATACATTGTATTCACCAGCTAATATTAGCTTACTACATCACGTCAATGCTGCTTTACGTGCTCATGTACTTTTTGAAAAAGACGTCGATTACATCGTTACTGAAGAAGGCGAAGTAGTTATCGTTGATGAACATACTGGTCGTACAATGCCAGGACGTCGTTGGTCTGAAGGTCTACATCAAGCTGTAGAAGCTAAAGAAGGTGTGAAGATCCAGAATGAGAACCAAACGCTAGCATCGATCACCTTCCAGAACTTCTTCCGCTTGTACGAAAAACTGTCAGGTATGACAGGTACAGCAGATACAGAAGCATTTGAATTTCAGTCTATCTACGGTTTAGAAACGGTAGTTATTCCAACGAACCGTCCAATGGTACGTGATGACATGCCCGATGTTGTATATCGTACCGAAGAAGATAAATTTAATGCGATCATTGAAGATATCAAAGAGCGTGTTGAAAAAGGACAACCGAGCTTAGTTGGTACTGTTTCTATTGAAAAATCAGAACTACTTTCTAATGCGCTTAAGAAAGCTAAAATTAAGCATAATGTACTGAATGCAAAATTCCATGAAATGGAAGCAGAAATCGTTGCACAAGCTGGTACACCAGGTGCAGTAACGATCGCAACTAACATGGCAGGTCGTGGTACTGATATCGTGTTAGGTGGTAGTTGGCAGTCTGAAGTGGATAAGTTAGAAAATCCAACGAAAGAACAGATTGATCAGATTAAAGCTGACTGGAAAGTTGTACACGATAAAGTATTAGAGTCAGGTGGTTTACATATCATTGGTACTGAGCGTCATGAATCTCGCCGTATTGATAACCAGCTACGTGGTCGTTCTGGTCGTCAAGGTGACGCAGGTTCTTCACGTTTTTACTTATCTATGGAAGATTCATTACTCCGTATTTTCACTTCAGATCGTATGGCTGGTCTTATCCAAAGCGGTATGGATGAAGGTGAAGCGATTGAAAGCCGTATGCTTTCGCGTTCTATTGAAAAAGCGCAGCGTAAGGTTGAAGGTCGTAACTTTGATATCCGTAAGCAGCTGCTAGAATATGATGATGTAGCAAATGACCAACGTAAAGTGGTTTACGAGCTGCGTGATGAACTAATGAGTGCTGATGACATCAGCGATATGATCGAGCAGAACCGTTTTGATGTGTTTACAGCAATTCTTGATGAATACATCCCGCCACAATCTTTAGAAGATATGTGGGATATTCAAGGTCTACAAGAACGCTTGAAGAATGATTTTGATTTAGATTTCTCGATTCAAACTTGGTTAGATGAAGACGATAAGCTTTATGAAGAAGCTTTACGTGAAAAGATTCTAGCGACTGCGGTTGAAGTATATAAAGAGAAAGAACAGATTGTTGGTGCACAAGTTTTACGTAACTTCGAAAAATCAGTGATGCTACAAACGTTAGATGGGCTTTGGAAAGAACACTTGGCTGCGATGGATCACTTGCGTCAAGGTATCCACTTACGTGGTTATGCTCAAAAGAACCCGAAACAAGAGTATAAGCGTGAGTCTTTTGAACTATTTGAAGGCTTATTAGATGCTCTGAAAACAGATGTGGTTACTATTCTTTCAAAAGTTCGAGTTCAGCAACAAGAAGAAGTTGAGAAGATGGAAGCCCAGCGTCAAGCTCAGGCTGAAGAAGCGGCTCGCCGTGCTCAAGCTCAACATGCTTCAGCTCAAAATCAGCTATCAGATGGCACGAGCGAAGAAGCTGCTGATGGTTCACACCAGCCAGTTGTTCGTGATGAGCGTAAAGTTGGTCGTAATGAACCATGTCCATGTGGAAGTGGTAAAAAATTCAAGCAATGCCACGGTCAAATTAACTAATTAGAACCGTATTTATTTGTATGAAATAGAAAGAGTCGCTTAGGCGGCTCTTTTTTTAACCAAAATTAAGTTAAGTTGTTTAAGTAGAGGCATAAATGAAACGAATTCATATAGTTGCAGGGATTATATTCAATTCTGATAAATCGGAAGTGTTTATAACGAAGCGCCCAGATAACCTTCATAAAGGAGGGTTCTGGGAGTTTCCCGGAGGAAAAGTTGAAGCCGGCGAGAGTATTGAACAAGCAATGGGGCGTGAGCTAGATGAAGAGATCGGTATATCTGTCACAGCTCAATCATTATTCGAACATTTAGAATTTGATTACCCTGAAAAATCATTGAAGTTTGATTTTATCCTGGTGACAGAGTTCGAAAATGAGCCTTATGGGAAAGAAGGTCAACAAGGAAAGTGGGTTAAGATTTTGGATTTAGCTTCTTATTCTTTCCCTGAAGCAAATGTTCCTATTTTAGAAAGAGTTGTAAAAGAGTTCTCTTAATGACTAGCCTATGGTTACGAATGTTGTTAATTTAATTGAATCGTGAATACAAAAATGTTTGTTACTTTTAACAGTCATTAAAACAAATATGGAGATAGATGCAGTGGTAAGAATTGCAATTGCAGGAGCAGCTGGTCGCATGGGGCGCAATTTAGTTAAGGCAACCCATCAAAACCCTAATGCAAGCGTAGGCTCTGGTTCTGAGCGCCCAGAGTCGTCATTGGTTGGTGTCGATGTTGGCGAACTCTGTGGAGAAGGGCACTTCAATGTAGCTCTTGTTGACGATCTATCTAAAGCAATAACAGATTTTGATGTAATTGTTGATTTTACTGCACCAGTTAGTACTTTGGCTAATATTGAACTGTGCAAACAGCATGGTAAGAAGTTAATTATTGGTACGACAGGTTTTTCTGAAGAAGAAAAGCAAATAATTGATTCTGCGGCTAAAGAGATCTCAATTGTTATGGCTCCAAACTACAGCGTTGGAGTAAATCTAGTATTTAAGTTACTAGAAAAAGCAGCGAAAGTGATGGGCGACTATAGCGATGTGGAAATTGTAGAAGCGCATCACCGTCATAAAGTTGATGCGCCGTCTGGTACTGCTATTGGTATGGGGGAAGCGATAGCTGGAGCTATGGGTAATAACTTGAACGATGTAGCTGTTTGGTCTCGTGAAGGTATTACTGGTGAGCGAACTAAAGATGAAATCGGTTTTGCGACGATCCGTGCGGGCGATATTATCGGTGAGCATACTGCAATGTTTGCTGATATTGGTGAGCGAGTGGAGATCACTCATAAAGCAACAGACCGAATGACTTTTGCTAATGGGGCAATCAAGGCGGCAGTTTGGTTAAACGACAAACCCGCAGGTTTTTATACCATGACAGATGTCCTTGGTTTAAATGACCTATAAATAGATATTTATGCGCTGGCAATTGCCGGCGCTTTCTTTATTCACTGTATTTACCTTAATAGTTTCCCTTTCTTAATCTTCAATTTATTCTCTTTTCCCAGCTTGTTCAGCTTGCTTTTACTGTTTCTTTTATTTGTTTGGTTGTTATTTTTGATTGAAGCCCTTAAATGTCTGTATTTATCTTGGTATTTATCGATTGCTTTTTTTGGATGTTATTTTTACCGCTCGATAACGAGAGGAAATTAGGGGTTAAAATTATAAAATCGTAATCTTCGTATTAAAAGAGCCATAAAGTTAGACTTTTGAAGGTTTGGAGGGGGAAATTGAATTAGTTATTACAAATGTTTAATTTCTTTCTCGTTAAATGTTGACACATATCACGCAGATCACTAAAATACCGCCAATTTGTCTAATTTCCATAAACACGCAGTTATGGGTGTTGCAGGAAGGTAGATTTGCAAATTAAATCAATTTTAATGCATTTTTATTTCTGGAGGTTGTCTTGAAGAAGTCAGCACTGCTTGTCCTAGAAGATGGGACAGTATTTCACGGTGAAGCCATCGGCGCGGTCGGTTCTGCAGTTGGTGAAGTCGTTTTTAATACCTCGATGACGGGGTACCAAGAAATCCTCACTGATCCTTCCTATTCTCAACAAATCGTTACCCTTACTTATCCTCACATTGGCAATACCGGAACCAATTCCGAAGATGAAGAATCCTCTTCAATCCATGCTCAAGGCCTTGTGATTCGCGATCTCCCTCTAATCGCTTCTAACTTCCGTAATGAACAATCTCTTTCTGATTATCTAAAGTCGCAAAACGTTATTGGTATTGCTGACATAGATACTCGTAAGTTGACGCGTATTTTACGAGAGAAAGGCGCGCAAAACGGTTGTATCGTAGCGGGTAACAATTTAGATGAAGCTTTGGCTCTAGCTAAAGCAAAAGAATTCCCTGGCCTGAAAGGTATGGACCTTGCGAAAGAAGTTACAACAAAAGAAGCGTATCAATGGAAACAAGGTTCGTGGACGCTTACGGGTGGACTTCCTGAAGCGAAAGCAGACTCTGAATTGCCATACCACGTTGTTGCTTATGACTTCGGTGCAAAACGAAATATCTTACGAATGCTTGTTGACCGCGGCTGCCGCCTAACGGTTGTTCCTGCTGAAACTTCAGCAGAAGAAGTACTCGCTCTAAACCCTGACGGCGTTTTCCTTTCAAATGGTCCTGGTGACCCAGAACCATGTACTTACGCGATTGAAGCAACAAAAGTGTTCCTAGAAAAAGGTTTACCAATCTTTGGTATCTGTCTAGGTCACCAGATTCTTGCTCTTGCGTCAGGCGCTAAAACAGTGAAGATGAAGTTTGGCCACCACGGTGCAAACCACCCGGTTAAAGACTTAGATCGTGATGTTGTGATGATTACTTCACAAAACCACGGCTTCGCTGCTGACGAAGATACGCTTCCAGAGACATTACGAGCGACTCATAAGTCTCTATTTGATGGTTCTCTACAAGGTATCCACCGTACAGATAAACCAGCATTTAGCTTCCAAGGTCACCCAGAAGCAAGCCCAGGTCCAGAAGATGCGGCGCCGCTATTCGACCACTTCATTGAATTAATTAAACAGCACACAGCGTAATCCGGAGTAGTAGATAATGCCAAAACGTACTGACATTAAAAGTGTTCTAATTCTAGGTGCTGGTCCGATTGTTATCGGTCAAGCATGTGAGTTTGATTACTCTGGTGCTCAAGCTTGTAAAGCACTTCGCGAAGAAGGTTACCGAGTTATTCTTGTAAACTCGAACCCAGCGACAATCATGACTGACCCAGACATGGCTGATGCGACTTACATCGAACCTATCCAATGGGAAGTGGTTCGTAACATCATCGCTAAAGAGAAGCCAGATGCAGTTCTACCGACAATGGGCGGCCAAACTGCACTTAACTGTGCGTTAGATTTAGAAAAATACGGTGTACTTGAAGAGTTCGGCGTAGAGATGATTGGCGCAACCGCTGACGCTATCGATAAAGCAGAAGACCGCTCTCGTTTTGATAAAGCAATGAAAGCTATTGGTCTTGAGTGTCCAACGGCTGATACAGCGAAAACGATGGAAGAAGCTTACAAAGTTCAAGAAATGGTTGGTTTCCCTTGTATCATTCGTCCATCGTTTACGATGGGTGGTACAGGCGGTGGTATCGCTTATAACAAAGAAGAATTTGAAGAAATCTGTCGTCGTGGTTTGGACTTGTCTCCAACCAACGAACTTCTAATCGATGAGTCACTTATCGGTTGGAAAGAGTACGAGATGGAAGTGGTTCGTGACAAAAACGACAACTGCATCATTGTATGTGCGATTGAAAACTTCGACCCGATGGGTATTCACACTGGTGACTCAATCACAGTGGCTCCGGCTCAAACGCTGACAGACAAAGAATACCAACTAATGCGTAACGCATCTCTAGCAGTATTGCGTGAGATTGGTGTTGAAACGGGTGGCTCAAACGTACAGTTTGGTATCAACCCGAAAGATGGCCGTATGGTTATCATCGAGATGAACCCACGTGTATCTCGTTCTTCTGCACTTGCTTCTAAAGCAACAGGTTTCCCAATCGCTAAGATTGCAGCGAAACTGGCTGTTGGCTTTACGCTAGACGAGCTAATGAATGACATCACTGGCGGCGCAACGCCAGCATCATTCGAACCAACAATCGACTACGTAGTAACTAAGATTCCTCGTTTTAACTTCGAGAAATTTGCAGGTGCAAACGACCGTCTAACGACTCAAATGAAGTCGGTTGGTGAAGTTATGGCTATCGGCCGTAACCAACAAGAATCTCTACAGAAAGCACTTCGCGGTCTAGAAGTTGGCGCAACTGGTTTTGACGAAATGGTTGACCTAGATGCACCTGATGCTCTAACGACGATTCGCCATGAGCTTAAAGAAGCTGGTTCTGACCGTATTTGGTACATCGCAGATGCTTTCCGTGCAGGTATGTCAGTTGATGGTGTATTCAACCTAACGCAAATTGACCGCTGGTTCCTAGTTCAAATTGAAGACATCGTAAAACTAGAGCAAGAACTTAAAGCGAAAGGCTTTGCTGGTCTGAATAAAGACGAGCTAATGAAGCTTAAGCGTAAAGGTTTTGCTGATGCTCGCCTGTCTAAGATTCTAGGTGTGGCTGAAAGTGAAATTCGTCGTCTACGTGACCAATACGATATTCACCCAGTCTACAAGCGTGTAGATACGTGTGCGGCTGAGTTCTCTTCTGATACGGCTTACATGTACTCATCTTACGATGACGAATGTGAATCTAACCCAACAGATAAAGAAAAAATCATGATCTTAGGCGGCGGTCCAAACCGTATCGGCCAAGGTATTGAATTCGATTACTGTTGTGTACATGCATCTCTAGCATTACGTGAAGATGGCTACGAAACAATCATGGTTAACTGTAACCCTGAGACAGTTTCGACAGACTACGATACGTCTGACCGTCTGTACTTTGAACCAGTAACTCTGGAAGACGTACTAGCAATCGTTCGTGTTGAGAAGCCAAAAGGCGTTATCGTTCAGTACGGTGGTCAAACACCACTGAAACTGGCTCGTGAGCTTGAAGCTGCTGGCGTACCAATCATTGGTACTAGCCCAGACGCAATCGACCGTGCAGAAGACCGTGAGCGTTTCCAAGTTGCTGTTGACCGTCTTGGCCTTCTACAACCAGAAAACGCGACAGTAACAACAATGGAGCAAGCGGTAGAGAAATCTCGCGAAATCGGCTTCCCATTGGTTGTTCGTCCTTCTTATGTTCTTGGTGGTCGTGCGATGGAAATCGTATATGACGAGCAAGACTTACGTCGCTACTTCAACGAAGCGGTAAGCGTTTCAAATGAATCTCCAGTACTACTTGATAGCTTCCTTGACGATGCTGTTGAAGTAGATGTTGATGCAATTTGTGACGGTGAACGCGTTGTTATTGCGGGTATCATGGAGCATATCGAACAAGCGGGTGTTCACTCTGGTGACTCAGCATGTTCTTTGCCTGCTTACACGCTAAGTCAAGAAATCCAAGACGTAATGCGTGAGCAAGTTGAAAAGCTAGCGTTTGAGTTGGGTGTTCGTGGTCTAATGAATACGCAGTTTGCTGTTAAGAACAACGAAGTGTACCTAATCGAGGTTAACCCTCGTGCAGCACGTACAGTACCGTTCGTATCGAAAGCAACAGGCGCAGCTGTCGCTAAGATTGCAGCACGTGTTATGGCGGGTCAATCTCTAGAGTCTCAAGGCTTTACGAAAGAAATTATCCCACCATACTACTCAGTGAAAGAAGTTGTTCTGCCGTTCAACAAATTCCCTGGTGTTGACCCACTATTAGGCCCAGAAATGCGCTCTACTGGTGAAGTTATGGGTGTTGGTGCAACGTTTGCTGAAGCATATTCTAAAGCTGAATTGGGTTGTGGCAATATTTACCCAGAAGGTGGTCGTGCACTTCTTTCTGTTCGTGAAGGCGATAAAGAACGTGTTGTTGACCTAGCTTCTAAGCTATCTAAGCTTGGTTACCAGCTAGACGCAACTCACGGTACTGCTGTTATCCTTGGCGAAGCGGGCATCAACCCTCGTCTAGTAAACAAAGTACACGAAGGTCGTCCTCATATTCTTGACCGTATCAAGAACAACGAGTACACGTACATCGTGAACACTGCAGCTGGCCGTCAAGCGATTGAAGATTCAAAAGTTCTTCGTCGTGGTGCACTTGCTGAGAAAGTTAACTACACGACTACGCTAAACGCTGCATTCGCGACTTGTATGGCGCACACTGCAGACGCGAAGACGTCAGTAACTTCGGTTCAAGAGCTACACGCTCAGGTTAAAGCTTCTCAAGCTTAATCGCCTAAAGTGTATCGCTGTTAAACGGATATAAATGTTCAAAGCCCACTCTTCGGAGTGGGCTTTTTTATGTCTGTTATCTTGCTTGAGTTAAATGATGAATATTTAGAATAGGTTAGAATCTTGTGTTTCGTTATTGATCGCCTGTCGTGAGTGGTAACTTGTCGCTATACGGGAATGTAAGGTGTTGGGTATATGGAAATCACTCTTGAAATATTGGTTATTTTGTTTGTTGTCGCAACGGCAGCTGGCTTTATTGATGCAATGGCTGGCGGCGGTGGGTTAATCACTTTACCGGCATTGCTAGCGGCAGGAGTACCACCAACGCAAGCACTGGCAACCAACAAACTCCAAAGCTCATTTGGCAGCTTCTCAGCAAGTTGGTATTTCGTGAGTAATGGTATTGTCAGCATTAAGGAGATGCGCCTCGCTATCTTTTGTACCTTTATAGGATCTGCAATTGGTGCTGAGTTAGTTCAGCACATTGATGCGAGTTTACTGACTAGCGTGATCCCACTTCTGCTTATTGCTATTTCTCTCTATTTCTTATTAGCGCCACAAACCAAAGCGTCTGAAGGAAAAGCAAAGATCTCCGAGGCGATCTTTGCTTTGTGTGTTGGTGGCGGTGTTGGTTTCTATGATGGATTTTTTGGTCCAGGAACTGGTTCCATTTTCACTGTTTGCTTTGTCGCGATAGGTCATTTTTCATTAGTCGATGCTACGGCGCGAACTAAGGTGCTTAATTTCACCTCGAATATCGCCGCTTTAATCTTCTTTATCTTGGCTGGCTTACCAATTTGGGAGTTAGGGTTAGTGATGGCGGTTGGCGGTTTTATGGGGGCTCAGCTCGGCGCTAAAGTGGTGGTGACAAAAGGGCAAAAATGGATTCGTCCCCTTGTGATCGTGATGTCGATGCTAATGGCGTCTAAACTGCTTTGGGAACAGCATCAACAATGGTTTCTATCAGTATTTTAACTCGTGGAGACTGGTAGCTATTCGGTCTTACACAGATATGAATTGGTCGAATCAGCCCCTTTAATTCGGGAAAGCTATACAAATATTGAGGCTCAATATTAAGTGTCTTGACGATCGATAGCGGGATTAAAGCCGGACCTGTCCCACCCAACGCAAGTTGAGCGGCTGCTGTATAGGCATCCATCTCCATCAGGGGTTTAATACCAAACCTTTCTAATACAGACAGCTGATAAGAGTTCGCGGGGTTAGTCATATCGTTAGTGATGATTTTGGGTGGAAGCTTCACTAGCGGCGCCTTACTCACTATGTAGAACGGTTCATCAAACAGATGGAATGTCATCAATCCATGATGTGGTGGCAATAGGCCAGCACACAACCCTAAAGTCGCTTTGCCCGATTGTACTCGTTCTATAATTCTAGGAGTGTGATTGGTGGTGATAGTGATGTATTTATCTTGTTGGATAAATTGCCCCATCATCGCACCTAAATAACCAGCGATCAGCGATTTAGAACTATCTAAGGTGATGAGAGTGGTATCTTCCAATTCTTGCTGTTCATAAATA
This sequence comes from Vibrio kagoshimensis, assembly GCF_050337535.1. Lineage (NCBI taxonomy): Bacteria > Pseudomonadati > Pseudomonadota > Gammaproteobacteria > Vibrionales > Vibrionaceae > Vibrio > Vibrio kagoshimensis. Next base: position 103,503 of record NZ_JAKJSZ010000007.1, on the reverse strand, counting down.
AGCCCACGAAGCTCATTGAATGTAGGACCAATACTCTCGATTAATGCAATCGCAGCTGGTGTTAGTTTTATCTGCCGGCCGTTCGGTTCTATGAGCTTTTTTCCTAGTTTCTTTTCTAGGTTAGCAATTCGTTTGCTAACTGCTGATTGGCTGATATAAAGCAAACTGCCAGTGCGGCTCATGGTTTTTGCTTTACTTAAAACCAATAGAGTTTCGATTCCTTCGAGTAGCATTAGGCTGTATTCATGAAAGTTGGGAATGATTGTTTCAACTTACCTTAAACACTATCCATTCTCTAGATTTGAAACTAAAGCTTTGAACTAAGTTAGGCATTTTTTATTAGACTAGAAAAGAGTAACAAAGAAAGCAAAAGGCTTGTGGCGAAGGTCGTAGATTAAAAAGGCTCCTATGCGGAGCACTTTTTTATTTTTACCGATAGCCTATTTGATGGCAAAAGTCGGTAATGATAAGTGCCATCGAATGGCACCAAGCCTAATCAACAATGTTGAGAATACACCGGCTAAAAATGCGGTTTCTGAATCGTGCCCCATACTAATTGCCATAGTATGGAAAACGCCACCAATGATACAAGCGGTCGCGTAGACTTCACTTCTTAGAATCATTGGGACTTCACGAGCAAGCACGTCACGGATAATACCGCCACCACAGCCAGTGATTACACCCATGATGATAGCCACTAATGCTGAATCTTGATAGGAGAGGGCTTTCTCAACACCAATACCAACAAAAACCGCAAGCCCTATGGCGTCACTGACTGGCAGAATCCACCATGCTAAACGTTTAGGGCGTCTAACAATTATCATGGTTATGAGGCATGTTGTTAGAATTACCCAAAGGTAAGTGGTGTCTGTTATCCAAAAAACAGGAGTAGCACCCAGTGCCATATCGCGAATAGTGCCACCGCCGATAGCAGTTACACTTCCTAATACAGCGACACCAAATGGGTCCATTTTTAGCCGACCAGCTAAAATTACGCCAGATATAGCGAAAATAGCAGTGCCAAATAAATCAATAAAGTAAAGCAGCATGGAGTCCATGATACTAGCGCTCTTATAAAAGTTGTGGGAACAGGTAGAGCGCGAATTGTACGAAAATTTTCAGGAAAAAGTTAGCGATTTTGGCGAGCTTTATCAAAGTAATCGCACACTTGCCCGATAGCTTTTAAAGTTCGGTCTGTTGGGCGGTTAATCCAGTCTGAATTAAGGGACCAAATTTGATTTTTACTGATTGCTGGAATTTCATTTTTCCACCCTTCCCACATATTCCCATTCTCTATGGCATGTTGGGAGGTGAATATGACTTCTGGCTTGTTGATTACCACTTGTTCAATACTTACTTGAGGGTAGGGTGAGCCGCTAGATTCAAAAATGTTTTCACCTCCGCAAAAATCAAATACCTCACTAGGCCAATTACCTTTTGCTACCGTGATAATTGGTTTCTCACTGAGCTGATAGAAATAGCGAACAGGTTCTGCATTTTGGTATTTTTCTTTTAGAGATTGAATGCTATTTCGGTAGTTTTGAGCGTTTTTTTCCCCAATCTCAGGGTTACTTGCATATTGGCTTAACTGTTCAATATTATTAGCTATGTTATCGAGTGTTTTTGTTTTTGAATAATAAATTTCAAAACCAAATTGTTCGAGTTTTGCCAATTCTCTAGGCGGGTTCCCAGCAGGCCAAGCCAAAATAAGATCAGGTTGTAGGGCGATTATTTTTTCGACTTTAATGCCTTGGTAGTTAGCTACTTTCTCTAATCTAGCTGCTTCTTCGGGATAATCACTATGCTCACTCACGGCAATTAATTTATCACCAAGACCAGCAGCGTAGGCAAGCTCAGTTGCATGCGGGGCAAGGCTAATAACTCGCTGAGCGGGTTTTATATCACTGGCTGCAAAAGAGGGAGTAGAGAGGTTTAGTGTAAATATGGAAATGACTAATACAAGGTGGAAATTCAATTTAAATGCCTTGATGGATAACGAGTAAAATGATGCTTTGAATAAAAACCCAAGCCATGATTCTCCAAGCGAGTAATTTCTGGAGTTGGGATAAATGTAAAGCTGATGGGGCGATACGACCACCTAACTTTGCACGTACAGCCTTGGTGTCGTTATAGATTGCAGGCCCGCCGAGTGACAGTTCTAATTTATTACCTGCTGCAGTGATTAACCAAGCAGGTCCTGGCAGTGGCCATGATTTACTTTGAGTCAGCATAGAGCTAAAGGTATGGCTAGCTTTTGAGCCAAATACAATCATCAGAGCAAATAGACGTAAGGGAATAAAATCTAAAACGGCAACTACTTTCGTTACTGTCAGTCCAAAAGGAGAAAACTGACGTCGACTTGGTGACCAAGCTCTCGCAAGCTCTGCTGTGAGTCGATACATTAATGCTGCAATACCACCACCGATGGCATACCAGAAAAGAACGCAGATAACATTTCGACCATAACCCATAATGATGGTTTCAGCCCCTGCTTTGCCTAACCCTAAAACAGATAGGGTCTCTGTTTGACGGTTAACAATGGGTGCCAATAGACCGCGAGCTTTGTTTTTGTCTTGTTTTCCTAATGCTCTGATGAGTTGATTAGCCAATTTTTCATTATTTCGCCAATCTATAGCAAGCAGCAGTAAGGCGAGTTCAAAAAATTGTGGTTGCCACATTAGCGGTTTGAGTGCGATTAAAGTAATCAAAGCAGGAAAGCACATGAGCAGCCACGCCAAAGAACCTGACAATAAGCTTTGTGAGTAACTTTGGTTAGTATTCACTTTGCTAGCCAACAGCTCCGCAAACTTATGCCAAAGAGTCGCGGGATGTGCAGCATGTGGGATAGGTAAAATAAGATGAAATAGCAGTGCTCCCCACATCACGAGGAGCACTCCATTTGCAAATACTTGGTCAAACAGTGTTTGCATTGTGTCGGTGCTTACTTAAGAAGTTCAACCATCTTCAGAACCATCTCTGAAGAACTTTGAGCCGCAAGAGGTAAGAATTCTTCAAAACTCATTGGAGACTCTTTATCTGCAACATCAGAAATTGCACGTACTACAACAAATGGTACTTGGAATTGATGACAAACTTGAGCAATAGCAGATGCTTCCATTTCAACTGCGATAACAGAAGGGAAGTGCTTGCGGATAAACTCTTGGCGTTCAGGTGTGCAGACAAAGGCATCTCCAGTACAAATCAAACCACGAACGGCATGAACATTTTTGCCTTCAGAAAGAGAGATTTGAGCTAGGGCTTTTTCAGCTACGGCCATTAATTTTTCGTCTGCTTTGAATGCAGCGGGTTGACCTGCCATTTGACCAATTTCGTAGCCGAACGCGGTTACATCTGCATCGTGGTGGCGAACTTCTGTTGAGATAACCACATCGCCTAAGTTTAGGCTAGAGTCAAAACCACCAGCAGAGCCTGAGTTGATGACAACATCAGGTTGGTACTCACTTAATAAGATAGACGTACCTACAGCGGCCGCTACTTTACCAATACCAGATTGTAGCAATACAACGTCAACACCATTTAGCTGTCCAGAAAAGAAAGTACAACCACCTTTGTTTACTTCGTTCATGTCAGTAATAGCTGCTTTTAGGATCGCAACTTCTTGTTCCATTGCGCCAATGATGCCGATTTTCATGTGTAATCTCTTTAAAATAGTAGAACAGTAGACCGAAATTGTAGCATGGAAAAGAAGCGGCTAGCGACTGCTCAAAGTACTTCTCGATGACATTCAATCTTATTGTCTTGGTAAGTGAAGGATAAGGTCGACCTACTTAATTAGCTTTGCGACTTTTAATGACTCTCTAAGCTGCTCTGCACGTTTTCGGTTTACACCAAAATCTGAGTGACCTGTGCGAGACTCAGAGCGAACAAGAAGCTCTCCATCTACTATCTTTAACTCTAGATCATCGACAAAGCGCATAATTAAACTGGTGCATTCAATGCGTAAATAATCGCCCGTTTTTTCTGCTGTTTTTGATCTCGGTATAGCAAGAGATACTGTTTCAATTTGATCTAATGTAGCGGTTTCAGAAAGAGTAAATGTAGCCAAAGAATGCTGTTCACGATTGTCTTGCGTTGAAACGCAGTTTGGTTTGTCACCACAAGGTGATGAGGTTCTATCTGTCATTGTTGTTACCCCTTGACTACATGCCGTTAATCCTAAAAGAGTGATGGTTAGGAGAGCGATTTTTTTCATGTCTTTTGTCATATTAATACCCACTGTTTTTATTATGATTTGTTATTTACAGTAAAAAGGATCCAATATTTGGATCCTTTTTAGTTTAGGTCAAGGTTTTAGTTCAATTAATAAACATCACGAACATAACGTTTTTGTTTTTTTAGCTTGCTTATGTATTCTTTGGTTTCTTCTTGGTTGAATTGACCATGTGTAGATATGATGTCATGTAACGCTTTATCAACGTCTTTCGCCATATAATATGCGTCACCACATACAAAAAAGTAACCGCCTCGTTCAAGCCATGCAAACAGTTCAGCTCCGTTATCTCGCATCTTATCTTGGACGTAAACCTTCTCAGCTTGATCTCTAGAGAAAGCTAGATCTAAACGAGTTAAAACCCCTTTAGATTGCAGCACCTCGATTTCTTCTTGGTATATGTAATCAGTGGCGCTATTACGATCTCCAAAAATCAGCCAGTTATCACCAGGGGAAGCCTGTATTTCCCGCTCTTCTAAGAAAGCTCTAAACGGTGCTATGCCTGTCCCGGGTCCAACCATAATCATTGGTGCTTTGTCGTCTTCTGGAACCGCAAAGTTTTTATTTGGCGCAAAGTAGCACGGTACTTTTCCACCTTCGTTAACCAGGTCTGCCAGCCAACTTGAGCAGGTACCATTGTAACTGCGATCCTCATTTTGATAACGAACGCTACCAATCGTTAGGTGCACTTCATCTTTGTTTTTGTTCAAGCTTGAAGAAATTGAATACGCTCTTGGAGCGATAGGCTTGAGCAATGACAATACTTCAGCCAGTGAAAGCGTAACATTGGGGTAGTGACGTAAAATATCTAATGTGTCTTTGCCCCATAAAAAATCATTCAAAGCTGAAGTGTCTTCGTTGGCGATCATCTCTATTAGCTTATGATCACTAGCTGCTTCAGCCATCGCTTTTACAAACTCTTTAGAAGGGGTTCTAATATCCAAGTACTGGGTAAAGATTTCTTTTAGACTGTGATTTTCACCATTCCAAGATGGCTTTTCGTTACCGCTAAATTTTAAATGTTCAAGAAATGCTGAAACCAGATCGGGTTGGTTTTCAGGGATAACATTTAGAGCGTCACCTGGCTTATAAAACTCACCAGATCCTTCAAGTGATAGTTCATAGTGAACAATCTCTTTGCTGGAGCCTTCTTGGCTTAGAACGCGTTTATGTTTGAGTGTGGCTTGTAGTGGATTCTTGCGTCCAAACTTTGATTTTTGTTTTTGAGGAGATGGCGCACCTTGAGGAGAAGTTGCACCGTCATCACCTTTGTCAGCAATGATTGGTAATGTGGCAATCATCCATTCTTCAGCAAGCTGTTCAAAATCAATATCACAGTCGACTCGAGAGGTAACGCGATTTGCTCCAAGTTGTTCTAGGCGCTCATCCCATAATTTACCTGCAAGGCAGAATTCATCGTAGCTTGTATCGCCTAAAGCTAGAATTGAATAGAAGGTCCCCTCTAGTTTAGGAGCATTTTCATTGTCCATCGTCTGCCATAGGCTTTCTGCGTTGTCTGGCATCTCACCTTCACCATAGGTACTGGTGATGATTAAAATGCGAGATGATTTCACAAAAATTTGAGCATCAACATCGTCCATATCGAAGACGTTGGCTGTCATTCCATATTCTTTAGCTTTTTCTGCAGTATCGTAAGCTACGCTTTCTGCATTACCCGTTTGTGAACCATATAAAATGGTTAACGCCTTAACTTGGGGCTTGGATTCCGCGTGGACAACGGATTCTTCTTTGACTAATAAACGAGAATGTAAACCCGAAAAGAAGCCCGCCAGCCATGTCTTCTGGTCTTCATTAAATGGTATATCTTGTGGCAAATGAGGTACTTTCATTGTTCTTCCTATTTAAGATACTGCCTTTCCTTAGGCTGTTTGGGCTTCTTTATTTTGTTCAATTTCAAATCGAATAACATCAGCAAAGGCGTGACAATATTGAGTCGCTAAGCGTTGGTTAAGTGGCTCTATATCACTCATCTGCTTGTTGATTTCTATTTCACGAGCGATGATCCATACAGCAGTACCACGTGAGTGAGTGTCCCAGACATCACGTCTTGTAAGAGACGCTTTGTAGTCTTGAACTCGCTTATGGGCAAGCAGCACTGATAGCTCGTCATCTTTATAATTTGAAATAGCTTCCTTTACATCTTTCAATATGGAATCCAGAAGCTTTTTGTCTTTAAGCTCGAACATACGCTTTATGAGTCGGTTTTGTTCTGATGCTTCATTATTACCCTGTGCTTGCACCAGCTGATGAGCTCGATGTAACACACCGCTTTGTGCTAAAAGATCACAGATGAGTGAACTATCCATTTCACCATATTGAGGGCTTAAGCCATTTGATAGTGATGTAGCATCACGATAGGCAAAATGAATGTTTTCCATTAGGCGACTCGCTTCACCGTGAATCAGCTCTTCGAGCATTTTTTTACGGGGGTGGGCAGCAAGAATACTTTCTGGGTGTTGGCTTTGAACGAGCGCTAAAGGAAGAACCAAAGTAAATAAAGTTCTGCTGGTTGCCCAATCTGACAAGATTTGTTGTGCTTTGAGAGAGCCGGTAAAGCGAATGTGTTGCTCTAAGTGCCATTTCAGCGCATCTTCATAGCCAGGACTATGCTCAATTAGCGGTAATGTCATCACTGAATCTTTGCTGCAGCTCGCTGCAAATTTTCCATTTATGTCATATTGGTAGCTCACACCACCAGACATACCATTACCAAAACCTTTCCCATAGCCGCCTAAATTGATTACAGAACCGTTCGTCATGTATTCACAACAGAAGTCACCGACGCCTTCGACTACTGCGACAGCCCCTGAGTTACGAACTGCGAATCGGTCTCCTGCTTCGCCCTCAATGAAGGTTTGACCGCCTGTCGCTCCAAATAAAGCGAAGTTACCAATAAGAACGTTGTTGCCCGCAGAAAGAGCATTGTTACTTGGTGAGCGAACAACAATATGACCACCACTTGAACCTTTACCGACACCATCATTACAGGTTCCAGTATGCTCCATGACTAAGCCGCTATTGTTGAAAGCGGCATAGCTTTGGCCCGCGCTACCATGACTTTTTACGACGACAGACTCGGAATCAAGATAACGTCTACCGTTGCTTGCATGCTTAACGGAAGGGTGGTTTGTAGCAATACCTTTATAGTTTAGGTTGCGCTCAATATCGATAGATAGCTGGCCACCTGTCGATTTGTTACGGTTGTTGAGCTTACCTGCATCTAAAACAATGTTCTGCTGCTCTGTTTCAAAGTAGTCATTGAGCAGTGATTCAATCAGTGCATCATCAGGTGTAAAGTCAGCTTCTAAATAAACGGGTTTCTCAATTTTCACCTCGTTAACTTCACGCAACAATCCCGTGACATTAAGGCGTCCGACAATGCTGTGGTGGTTAGCTAGGTGAAGTAATTCAGTTTTTCCACGAATCTCTCTTAGGCTTGAGTATCCAAGTTTAGCGAGGTATTCACGGACTTCATGAGCAACATTTAAGAAGTACTGAGCAAGCGCTCGTGGATCACCTTGATAAAGTTCAGGGTTAGTTGTTAATCCAGCAGGGCATTTGACGTTACAGTTTTTAGCCATCACACATTTCAACATCATGAGGGCTGTGGTACCAAACTCGAATGAGTCCCCACCCATGATAGCTGACTTAATAACATCAATACCTGTTTGGTGCGCATTGGAGCAGCGTAGCGTTACTTTTTCTCGAAGCCCATTTTCACTTAAGGCTTGGTGCACTTCAGATATACCAATTTCAGCTGCTCGACCTGTATTTTTCAAACTAGTAACTGCAGCAGCACCCGTACCACCAGTGTTACCCGCGACGTTGATTACATCAGCTCCGGCTTTAGCTACCCCAACAGCAATGGTACCAATACCTTCAGAAGACACGAGCTTGACGATAACTTTGACTCGCGCAGCTTTCGCATCGTGAATCAGTTGCCCCAAATCTTCGATAGAATAAGTATCGTGATGTGGGGGAGGGCTGACTAGTTCTACCCCAGGTGTTCCGCCACGTGCGGCTGCAATTTCTACGGTTACTTTTGGGGAAGGCAGTTGACCACCTTCTCCTGGTTTTGCACCTTGAGCTATCTTTATTTCGATTTCTTCAAGTAAAGGATCGGCTAGGTAGCCGACCCAAACACCAAATCGACCAGAAGCAAACTGTTTGATCTTACTGGCTTTGATCGAGTTAAACCGAGAAGAGTGCTCGCCCCCTTCTCCGGAGTTGCTCATTGCACCAGCTATGTTGGTACCTTGCGCGACAGCTTGGTGAGCGTTGGAGTTAAGTGCGCCATGGCTCATTGCGCCAGAAGCGAATGTTGGAGTGATTTTGTGCGCTGGAGCAACATCACTCAACTCGATAGGTGCTCTAGCAGCTTTTACTCGACTTAGAAAACGTGAAAGATCTGGTTTGGCATCCACAAAAAGAACGTTGCCTTCTAACCAGATTTTATTGATCGTATTGACCCACGTTGTTTCTATTGCAATTTTGAGTGCGTTGATATTCTCAGGCTTATGTAATTCAAGAGAAAAAACATGAGTGTCACTAGAGTGTGGTGTGACGTTTAAGCCTGACCATAGGTAGCCGATATTCCCTTCAAAATGGAATCGATCTAGCAAGTGAGAAAACTCATTAGCGCTTTGAATGGCACCAAAATCTAAAGGTAACAATAGGATATCGCGAAGTGCTGCCGGGCGAGTTTCCCGTTCTTTATAAAGGCTTTGAGAGAAAGAGCGGTACGATGGTGTAACTGTAAACGCATCAATTTGAGCTGGCGTTAATTTTTCATAGCCAGACTCTTTGTAGGCAATATCTGCATTGGTCACGACCGCTGATTCTAACGCTTGTTCCGCTTGTTCTTGATCGATGTAACGAACGGTCTCTTGAGTCATGTTTATGTACTCACGAACCGCAGTATTACCAAAACTGTGACCAGCTCCATCTTGACGTTCTTTAAACAAACCTAAGAGTGGGATCTGATTTTCTTCGTTAATCGCAAGAGCCTTAAAGTGCCATTTGGCATTACTCCATGCCAAATCTTCAAATTGAGCACCACCCACCGGTGAGCTAATGTTTGGAAAATACGCTTTTAAGTTGTCTGAATCAGTATCAAGGAAGTTCGATTCAAAGAACTCGCCTCCGATGTAGCTTTCTGCAGTACAAAGACCAAACTTACCCATGGTCTTCATTAGCGATTTTTCACATGCTTTCTTGAAGTTTGCTAATCCGACTTCGACCGATTGATTCTTGGATAGTGTCATTGCTCGGTGATGTACTGAAATCGGACATACCGCAGAGACACCAAAACCGAGGATACACGCAATATCGTGGCTACTAGCAGCCTGTCCAGTTTGGTAGATCACGCTGGCGTCAAAACGTAGCCCTTGCTTGATCAATCGCTGGTTTATTGTTGTTGCCACAAGGATTGCGGGTAACGCTGCTTTGTCTTTCGCGATATTTTTATCACTTAAAACAATGATGCTGTGACCAGCTCGTACAGCAGCTTCAACATCATCAGAAAGTTGTGATAAGGACTCTTTCACTCTTTCAGTATTGCCTTCTCTACTGTTGAGAGTAGGCGTAAATAGGGCGTCAAAATTCGCAATAGATATGTGTTTTTGTGCCAGTATTTGCTCTAACTGTTGCGGTAATACAATCGGAGATTGCAAAACTAGCTGGGTGTTGTCTGTCGAGCTAAAGTTTGGCTTCGCACCTAAAGCGACCCTTAACGTCATACCGTCAGACTCTCTTAATGAGTCTAAAGGAGGGTTGGTGACTTGAGCAAAACGTTGACTAAAGTATTTGGACATTCCCCCTTCTTCGTCAGTTAAAACGTTAGGAGCAAGACCAAAGCCCATTGCGGTAATCTTTTCCGCACCAGTCTCAATCATTGGGTCTAAAAAGAATTTGAAGCTTTCTTGGTTTAATGAATAAGCGACATGGCGGCTGTAAGAACTGAAGGTTTTGTTTTCAGTAATTTGTTCTAAAGTACTAGGCTCAAGATCATCCAACGTTATTCTTGCTGACTCTAGTAGGGCAGTGTAGTTGCGCTCTTTAGCTAAGGTTTCAAGCACTTCTTTTGTTTCATAACTCTGCCCTGTCGCATGATCAAAGTAGATCATGCCACCCGCTTGAATTCGACCAAATCGAGTAACTTGATCGGCAGGGAAGTCTATTTGACCAGCTTCACTCATTACTGCGAGATATCGCTCTGTTTCTACAGTACGTAGAGGACGTAGACCAAGGCGATCCAGCCTAGCGCCTACCTTGACTCCATCAGAGAAGATCAGAGCAGCAGGTCCATCGTTTTTCTCTTCTGAAAGGCTGAAATATTCCAGCATTGCTTTAACTTCAGAGGAAAGATTTTCATCGTTTTCCCAAGCTGGTGGCATCATTGCTAGCACGGCTGTGACGATGTCCAGTTCATCTTCAACAACGCGTCTAGCTAAGGTTTGATCAAGTCGAGCCGAGTCAGATTGTCCTTTAGGAAAAATCACCTTTTTGTGCTGCTGACGAGCAATTGCATCTTCGCTTAAACGGTTTTTCTTGTCGGTGTTGAGTTCGCCATTGTGCGCCATTCTTCGGAAAGGCTGTGCCATCATAGTGGCTGGAGCGGTATTGGTTGAAAAGCGAGTATGGAAAAATAGCGTTGTAATTTGATGGTCAGAATGACTTAAATCTTTAAAGTAAGGTACGACTTCCCAAGAATTGAGACGACCTTTATAAACCTGAGTCTTTGAACTCATAGAGAGTGGATAAAAGCCATTCAGCTTATCGTCCGTGAAGCCAATAGATTCAAGCTCACTCAATGCTAAATTGATATCTAGTTCAAAGGCTTCTGGGGATCGACCTTCACGATCATTGATAAATACGGTTTGTTGTATCGCTTGCTGTACTTTTTGAGAGGCTTGGTTAATCGCTTTATTTGATACAGGGACTTCTCGCCAGAGTGCGATGGCTAAGTCGAATTTAGCCAACGTACGTTCAATGAGTTGTTTGGCGGCGTCAAATTCTAATTGGTTAAAAGGGAAAAAAAAGTTAGCGACACCAAAATCACCTTTACTCAATTGATCTTGAGAAAGTAAGACTTGGTAGAAATTGACGGATAAGTCGATATTGACCCCTGCACCATCTCCAATCCCTTCAGCATTCATGCCGCCACGGTGTGGGATAGTACATAAAGCTTGATGAGCAAGTGCGAGTAAATCGTGAGTTTGTTCACCACTTTTATCTGTGATGAATCCTACCCCACAACTCGAGTGCTCATGCTCGCGATCATACAGCGAGCGATATTCCTGATTCATTCGATCATTTCCTTGATTGCTTGCAGTCTAGACTGCGGGTTCCTTTGGCTTGTATCACTACAGTGCCGAATCCTTCAGCTTTTTATTTAAGAACGATTCCTATTCACTCTTAAAGCGATCTCAATAATTATCATGGCATTTCTTGGTTGGCAAGTTTATTTATCATGGTTCATCACCTATATTGCATAATTATTACTTAATTTGCGTGGGGTGATTGGTTTTTTATATTGTATAAACTTGTTTGATAAACTTAGTTTGGCAATAAACTCTATTTGCGAATAATTCTTAATAAATAATCACTTATTTGAGTTTTTTATAAATTCATATTGTTGAAAGAAGTAACGTCGTACTTGTAAGTGATATTTAACATTTTATTATCATTTCAATGAGGGGAGGTGAATAGTTAAGTAGTTGCTTTCGAAGTGGCTACGGACAGTATTAAAGTATCCTGCCGGAAGATAAGTACAAAAAAAGCCAGCATAAAATGCTGGCTAAAAATTTGGAAGGATTGCTGCTATTTAATGCAGCTTGTAATTATTTACGCTGAAAGCATTAGTGAATCAGATTTTGCTTCAAGATTGGTCCCACCCATTAGATAACCATCTATTTCTCGAGCACATTCACGGCCTTCATTAATACAACGAACAACAAGTGATTGACCTGTGCGCATATCGCCTGCTGCAAATACGCCTTTTTGGCTAGTTGCAAAACCTTGCGTTGCTACATTGCCACGATCATCAAGTTTGATGTCTAGTTGAGCAAGTACACCTGTTGGTTCTGGATGTAAGAAGCCCATCGCTAGGAATGCCATATCACATGGAATTACTCGCTCAGAGTTTGCTACTTCTTCAAAACCAGGACGTTCACCAGGCTTAGCGTCTTGCCATACGATGTCAGCAATTCGTAGACCAGTTACTTCACCTTTATCGTTGCCGATAAATTCTTTAGTCAGAATATTCCAGTGACGTTCACAACCTTCTTCGTGGGAAGTGGTTGTTTTCATGATCATAGGGTATTGAGGCCAAGGCATATTAGCAGGGCGCTTCTCTGGCGGGATCGGCATGATCTCTACCTGAGTAATGCTCGCTGCTTTATGACGGTTTGAAGTACCTACACAGTCAGAGCCGGTATCACCACCACCGATAACCACAATGTGCTTATCTTTAGCGTGAATTTCTTCTGTCTTAAGCTCTAAGTCATTTGCACGACGGTTATTTTGACCTAAGAATTCCATAGCGAAATGAACGCCTTTGAACTCTCGACCTGGGATTGGTAAATCACGAGGAACCGTTGAGCCGCCCGTTAACAGTACAACATCGAATTCTTGACGAAGTTGTTGAGCATTAACGTTCACACCAATGTGTTGGTTAACTTCAAACTTCACACCAGCTTGAGCCATCAGGTCAACCTTACGGTCGATGACGTCCATACCTAGTTTGAAGTCAGGAATACCAAAACGCAGCAGACCACCTACTTTTTCGTCACGTTCAAATACAGTAACGGTATGGCCGGCACTGTTTAGTTGCTCAGCCGCGGCTAAACCAGCAGGACCAGAACCGATGATCGCAATTGTTTTACCAGTGCGAGAACGTGGTGTTTTTGGTTTGGCGTACCCTTCACGGTACGCTGTTTCTACAATCGTTTTTTCGATATTACAGATTGTGATTGGATCTTGGTTAATACCAAGTACACATGCACTCTCACAAGGAGCAGGGCATACACGACCTGTAAATTCAGGGAAGTTGTTTGTAGAACTTAGGATGTTCCAAGCTTCTTCCCAGCTATCACGGTAAACCGCATCGTTGAATTCAGGAATGATGTTACCAATCGGACAACCGTTGTGACAGAAAGGGACACCACAATCCATACAACGAGATGCCTGAGTACCGATCTTTTCACCAAACTCTTCGTTAAGAACGAACTCTTTGTTGTCTTCGATACGAACTGATGGGTCGAGCTTCTTTGGAAGCTCACGACCGTGTTCTAAAAATCCAGTAGGCTTACCCATTATACTGCCTCCACTTCTTCCGTTTGTGCCTGTTGTGCTTCAGCCTTACGCTTTTGAAGTACCGCTTTGTAATCACGTGGCATTACTTTAACCAGTGATTGAATGCTTACCTCAAAGTTGTCTAGGAAAGACTTAGCAACTTCACTTCCTGTGAATTCAACGTGCTTAGTTAGCATTTCTTTTAGCAGAGCTTTATCTTCTGCTTCGATTGGATCTAGGTCGACCAGTTCAGCATTAAGCTTGGTTTCAAAGTCACCTGCTTTATCCCAAACATACGCAACACCACCACTCATACCAGCCGCAAAGTTACGACCTGTAGAGCCAAGGATTACCGCGACACCACCAGTCATGTATTCACAACCGTGGTCACCTACGCCTTCTACAACGACCTTCGCACCAGAGTTACGAACACAGAATCGTTCGCCAGCCATACCGCGAATGTAAGAATCACCTGATGTAGCACCGTAGAAACAAACGTTACCTACAACGATGTTGTCTTCAGCTACGATAGAAGATTTTGCGTCAGGGTATAGTACTAGCGTACCGCCAGATAAGCCTTTACCCCAGTAATCGTTCGCGTCGCCTTCAACTTCAAATTTCACACCTTTCGCAAGGAATGCACCGAAAGACTGACCTGCACTACCGTAGAACTTAACATTCATTGGCTTAGGTAAACCTTGGTCTTTGTAGACTTTAGAAATCTCGTTAGACAGCATGGTACCCGCAGAGCGGTCTGTGTTGATGATAGGGAATTCAGCGTTAACAGCTTCACCTTTCTCAAGTGCTGGAATTGCAGCTTGAATCAACTTGCGGTCTAGAACTTCTTCTAGGTTATGGTTTTGCTGTGTTTGGTTGTAAATACCATCGCCTTCACGCGCAGGTTCAATATGTAGAACAGGCGTTAGATCTAGGTTTTTGTACTTCCAGTGACCGATATCTTCACGAACTTTCAGTTTCTGAGATTGACCAACCATTTCTTGAATTGTGCGATAGCCAAGTTCTGCCATCACTTCACGTAGACCTTCAGCCATGTATTGGAAGAATGTCACTACGTCTTCTACGCGACCGTCAAAACGTTCACGAAGGGTCTTGTTCTGTGTTGCGATACCAACTGGGCAAGTGTTTTTGTGACACTTACGCATCATGATACAGCCTTCAACAACTAATGCTGCTGTTGCTACGCCCCATTCTTCAGCACCTAGTAGTGTTGCTACTGCAAGGTCACGAGGTGTTTTCATCTGACCATCAGACTGAACAACGATACGGTTACGTAGACCATTCTTCAGTAGTGTTTGGTGAGTTTCCGCTAGACCTAGCTCCCAAGGAAGACCGGTATGACGGATAGATGACATTGGAGATGCACCTGTACCACCATCAAAGCCAGCGATAAGTACAACGTCAGCTTTTGCTTTTGCTACACCTGATGCGATCGTACCAACACCTGCTTCCGATACTAGCTTCACGTTTACACGACCAGCACGGTTAGCGTTCTTCAGATCGTAGATTAGCTGAGCCAAATCTTCGATTGAGTAGATATCGTGGTGTGGCGGTGGAGAGATAAGACCTACGCCCGGAGTCGAGTGACGCGTTGCACCGATCCAATCATCAACTTTATCACCAGGTAATTGACCACCTTCGCCAGGTTTTGCACCTTGTGCCATCTTAATCTGAAGTTCATCAGCATTAGATAGGTAGTAAGAAGTCACACCAAAACGACCTGAAGCAACTTGTTTAATTGCTGAACGTTCCCAATCACCATTTTCTTTACGCTCGAAACGAACTGGGTCTTCACCGCCTTCGCCTGAGTTAGATTTAGCACCGATACGGTTCATTGCGACAGCAAGTGTTGAGTGTGCTTCGTGTGAGATAGAACCGAAGCTCATCGCACCTGTAGCAAAACGCTTCAAAATATTCTCAATAGGTTCAACTTCCGCTAGAGGGATAGAACCTGCTGGATTTTTGATGAATGCTAGCTGGCTACGCAGTGTTGCTGCATTGTCACCTTGGTCATCAACGGCTTTCGCGTACTTCTTGAATTGAACGTAATCTTTGTTACGAGTTGACTCTTGAAGCAAAGAGATTGTTTCTGGGTTGAATAAGTGTTTTTCACCACGTTGTTTCCACTGGTAAACACCACCAACATCTAGAACTTGTACTGGGATTTCACGTGTCGGGTAGCCCACACGGTGACGAACCAATACTTCTTTCGCGATGTCATCGATAGTCAGGCCTTGAATACGAGAAACTGTGCCTGTGAAGTATTTTTCAACCACAGATTTGCTAATACCAAGAGCTTCAAAAATTTGAGCACCGTGGTACGACTGAAGCGTAGATATACCCATTTTAGAGAAGATCTTAAGAAGACCGCCGTTAACACCTTTACGGTAGTTGTCGAACAGTTCTTCAGCCGATAGATTAGGGTCTAGCTTCTTAGTACGCTGAAGATCAATGATCGTTTCAGTCACTAGGTATGGGTTAACTGCGTTAGCACCGTAACCGACTAAGGTTGCAAAGTGGTGCGTTTCACGAGCGTCGCCAGTCTCTACTACGATGTCACACTTCGCACGTAAACCTTTACGGATTAGGTGGTGGTGAACGGCGCCAACAGCCAGCATTGCTGGAATAGCTGCGTGGTTAGAGTTAACTGCACGGTCAGTTAGAAGAATGATTGAGTAACCATCGATTACTGCATCTTCGGCATACTGACAAATACGCTTAAGAGCACGTTCAAGTTTGCCTTCTTCTTCACTTGCACGGAAAACGATATCTAGCGTCTTAGCTTGTAAGTGCTCGTTATCGATAGCGCGAAGTTTTTCAAGTTCAGCGTTTGAAAGTACTGGAGATTCTAGTTCTACTTTTTGACAGTGTTCTGGCGTTTCAGCCAGTAAGTTCTGGTCTTTACCTAGGTAAGTGTTCAGAGACATAACCATGCGCTCACGAATCGGGTCGATAGGCGGGTTAGTTACTTGAGCAAATAACTGTTTGAAGTAGTTTGATAGATGCTGAGATTGGTGAGAAAGAATCGCTAGTGGCCAATCGGCACCCATAGCAGAAAGTGGTTCATAACCAGTCTTCGCAAGAGGAACGATAATCTCGTTCACTTCTTCAGAGCTCACACCAAAAGCTTGTTGGTGATGCATCAGTTTTTCAGGAGAAGGTTGGCTGTGTGCATTATCTGCTTCAGGCAATTCTTTCAAGCTTAATAGGTTGTCTTTAACCCATTGCTCGTATGGCTGTGAGTTAGCAATGCCATCTTTCACTTCTTCATCAGAAATGATGCGACCTTGCTCTAGGTCAGCAACAAAAATACGACCTGGTTGCAGACGACCACGGAACTCTACGTTCTCAGGTTCAATTTCAACAACGCCAGATTCAGAAGCCATCACAAGGAAGTCATCTTTGGTCACTGTGTAACGAGAAGGACGCAGACCGTTACGGTCAAGTGTTGCGCCAACTTGAACACCATCAGTGAAACATACAGAAGCCGGACCATCCCAAGGTTCCATTACATTCGCGTGGTACTGATAGAACGCACGACGTGTAGGATCCATGTTTTTGTTTTCTTGCCATGCTTCAGGGATCATCATCATCAACGCATGTGGCAGGCTGCGACCAGAAAGAACTAGGAGCTCTAATGCCATATCAAAGTTAGATGAATCTGAACTGCCTTCCTGACAAATAGGAAGAAGCATGTCGATTTCAGCTTTAGTGAAAAGATCAGATTCAATGATCGCTTCACGTGCTTTCATCCAGTTCAAGTTACCACGAACCGTATTGATTTCGCCGTTATGAGCGATGTAACGGAATGGTTGAGCTAGACGCCAGCGAGGGAATGTATTTGTTGAGAAACGAGAGTGAACAAGCGCAAGTGCCGTTACCATCGTTGGGTTTTGAAGATCTAGGAAGTATTGAGGAACTTGTTCCGTCGTTAACTGACCTTTGTAAACTAGAGTCTTATATGACATTGAGTTGATGTAGAAATCATCGCCAATGTTAGACACACTTTCTAAACATACACGAACCGTGTAGTTACGTAGTACGTAAAGTTTACGCTCTAGTTCTTCTGGAGTGGTACTTGGGCCACCGGAAATGAATACGTGTTCAAATTGAGGTTCAGTGCTTAGTGGATCTGCACCGATCATTGAGTTGTCAGTTGGTAATTCACGGTAGCCTAAAACTTCAAGTTCTAGACGCTGAGCATTACGCTCAAGAATATCACGACACTGTGCACGCTTGTGTTCATCTTTAGGGAAAAGTACAACACCAACACCGTACTTTTCAAAAGAAGGAAGCTTAATTCCAAGCGTTACCGACTCTTCAAGTAAAAATTCATGGGGCTTTTGTAGCAAGATACCTGCGCCATCACCAGAGCAAGGATCACAACCTTGACCACCACGGTGTTCCATACGCGCTAGCATATCGAGGGCTTGAGTTACTACATCATGAGATTTACGGTTTTTTAGGTGAGCGACAAAACCGATACCACACGCATCATGCTCCAATTCTGGAGTATACATGCCCTGTGCACTCTGCTCTCTATCTACCATAGATACATCCTTCCAGTTTATTCTAGGCACAACTCCGCTTATATACAGATGATGAGCCTTGTCCTTTTATATTTATGAATCTAAAACTAACCCTTGGTGAGTTAGTTTGAGTCCTTTCCGTATCCCGCAGAAAAATATTGCGAGAAAAACAATCCTTGGTGTTTTCCAGTTAAATTTGAACACAATCTAGTGATTCATATAGGTGGGGTTAGGGAAACACCGATGTTTCGATGAGTTTCTTTGTAGTTGGAAATACAAATAAACCGCCAAAACTGTAAGTATCCTACAATTTTGTGAGGTTGAAATGCAAACAAAAGTAGATCGCAGCGCATTTTTTTTACACTGGAAATAGAAGTTATGTGTGTATTTTGCCTAATAAGTCGAATGTAACGCATTATTTTTGCATGTTTATTGACTTGGTATAACGCATATCGTTTTTATCTAATTAAAATTGCCCCTTAGTTATTTTCATTACCGTAATTTTATTACACAAATCTTAATGATATTCATTTCGATTTGCAACAGGGTTCAACAATGCAACTGCACGAGCTAGTCAACACCATAGGACAAGACTTACAGCGCCGTTATGGTGAGAAAGTCCATAAGTTAACCTTACATGGTGGGTTTAGCTGCCCCAATCGAGATGGCACGATAGGAAAAGGCGGTTGCACGTTTTGTAATGTTGCGTCTTTTGCTGATGAAGAGACTCAAATTCAAAGTATTGCTGCTCAATTAAGCGATAGAGCTGGAGAGATCGCCCGCGCTAAAAAGTATCTGGCTTATTTTCAAGCTTACACAAGCACCTATGCAGAAGTTCAAGTGCTAAAGAATATGTATGAAGAAGCGCTGCAGGCTCCCGAAGCCGATATTGTAGGCTTATGCGTGGGTACTCGACCTGATTGTGTACCGGATTCGGTACTCGATTTATTGTCAGGTTATGTTCAACAAGG
Source organism: Vibrio kagoshimensis (assembly GCF_050337535.1). Lineage (NCBI taxonomy): Bacteria > Pseudomonadati > Pseudomonadota > Gammaproteobacteria > Vibrionales > Vibrionaceae > Vibrio > Vibrio kagoshimensis. The sequence continues at coordinate 84,439 of NZ_JAKJSZ010000007.1, read as the reverse complement.
TTATGAGATCTGGCTTGAGCTAGGTCTACAAACTGGCAACGATTTAACACTCAAGCGTATTAACCGTGGGCATGATTTTGCCATATATGAACATATTACTCAGCGGGCTCGTGCCTTAGGAATAAAAGTCTGCACGCATTTAATTGTTGGCTTACCCAAAGAAACGAAAGCCGATAATTTAGAAACGCTAAAGAAGGTGCTTGAAGTAGGCACTGATGGTATTAAATTACATGGTCTACATATTGTTGAAGGCAGCACCATGGCGAAAGCATGGAAAGCGGGTAAATTAGAGGCGCCTACGCTAGAAGAATATGTCGACATTGCCTGTGAGCTGATTCAAAGAACACCAGCTGACATTGTGTTTCATCGAGTATCGTCCGCAGCAAGAAGACCCACATTATTGTCACCATTATGGTGTGAGAATCGCTGGTTAGCGATGACTGAAATAGGCAGAGCACTTGATAAATCAGGTCCTCAAGGTATGAAGGTCGCCCAACCTTTTGAATATACACTGCCAATTTTAACAGCAGATAAAATAGTCAATTAGTGATATATTTTATCTATTGAATAGGTAGATGTATTGAGTGTAAATGGAACTGCTAAAAAGTTGGTTGTGGGATAATACGTATGGCTACGGCTTTGATATCGTAATTATTCTATTGTGCATTTTAATGTTTTGGTTTGTTTACTCTCGCTACCAAACCCACTTAGCCAATATCCTTTTAGACTCACCTTCCGCAATTTGTTTTATTGACCTGCGTTCTGGAGAAGTGTTGCAAGCAAATCGACCTGCTATGCAGCTTCTTGGAATTCGCCTTATTGGAATTAGCTTCCGTTATCCGACAACAGAAAGCCAACATAACTTCCTGCAATATTTATCCAGTCACCAACAATCACAATCTTTTGAGCAAGTCTCACTTTGGACATCATCAGAGTTTGAATCATTTAAAGTCAATTTTTCAGGTAGAAAAGTGTTCTTCCGCGGGAAGCGTGTGTGGATGATTTACGCATCCCCACATCAAAATTCTCAAGAAGAGCAGTCGGAAGAAATTAAAGCTCTAAATGTAGCTCGGACGGCTCTAGATTCTTTATCTGAATTAATTTATGTGAAAGATGAAAGTGGCAAATTAGTCGCGAGTAACCGCTCGTTCAAAAGGTTTTGGCATGGTAGACCTGAGGAAGGCACATTTAATGTGTCCGGTGGGATGCTTAAAGGTCGAGTAAGCGAACGATCATGGACGACTGATCAAGATGGAAAAAGTTGCTTGCTGGAAACTTATCAAAGCGTTTTACTTTCTGAAAATGGTCACAATATTGGAGTGCTCTCGATCAGTCATGATGTGACGGATTGGCATGATATGCAGCAGCAATTACGCGCCGAAATGGAAAAGCGTAAAGATACAGAGGTAGCGCTGGCGCAGAGAGATACTATTCTGCAAAATATCCTAGAGTCTAGCCCTGACTCTATTGGGATCTTCAATGAAAACATGGTCTACCAAGCTTGTAATCGACCATTTGTTCGTGCTCTTGGCATTTCAGATGTCAATGATTTGATAGGTAAACGCTTGCAAGATGTGGTTCCCGGTAATATGTATCTAAGATTATCCGAAACCGATACTCAAGTGCTTCATCATGGAAAGTCCTTACGTTATATCGACAAAGTTCAGTCCAGTGAAGGTAACTACACTTGGTATGACGTAGTTAAATCTCCATTTAGGGAACCAGCTTCAGGAACTAATGGTGTACTCATTATGGCTCGCGATATTTCTGAGCGTTACCTAGCGGAACAAAAGCTCGAAGAAGCGAATTTAGAACTGGAACGTTTAAGCTTTATAGATAGTTTGACTCAGGTGTCTAACAGACGTCGATTTGATGAGCAGTTAACGACACTTTGGCATCATCATATCCGTGAGAATATCCCGATTACTATAATGCTGTGTGATATCGATTTCTTTAAAGGTTACAACGACTTTTATGGACACCAGCAAGGTGATGACGCTTTAATTCGAGTATCTCAAGCCTTTACTCGAGTACTGAATCGTTCTTCTGATTGTGTAGCACGATATGGTGGTGAAGAATTTGGCTTTATCCTGCCGAATACAACGGCTACAGGTGCTCAGTTAGTGGCACAAAGGATTCATGACGAAGTTGAAAAGCTAGGTCTTCAACATGACAAGTCTACAGTATCTAATCTATTAACAGTGAGCTTAGGTATTGCGTCGCTTGTCCCTAGACCTAGTGATGAAATGGAATCTGCGGTTGCTCTTGCAGACAGCGCACTTTATCAAGCAAAAGCCGATGGTAGAAACCAAACCAGTGTTCATCCTTCATCTATGTTTTAAGCTTAGGTTCTCTATTGCTCATTTATAGAATTTACCTTTTATTTAAAATGAATGGCACTCTCTTTCATGTGATGTGACAAGCTTACCTACTGACTCTAAACAGGTTAGAATATTGCTAGTCTTATCGCATGGAGCGCTAAATGAAACCCATGAAAAATCTCGCCCAGTATTATGTCGATCTTCTCGTCAAACTGGGAATTGTCCGCTTTTCTATCTTACTTGCCTTGGCTCTAGTCGCTCTTGCCGTTGTGGTTCAAGTCGGAATCACTTTAGCCTTAAAAGGCAATGTTGATGATATCGATATTGTCCGTTCTGTTTTCTTCGGTCTTGTGATTACCCCTTGGGCAGTTTACTTCTTATCTGTTGTTGTTGATCAGCTGGAAGAGTCTCGTCAGCGTTTAGCTAAGTTAGTTTCTAAGCTTGGTGATATGCGCTCCCGAGATCAGGATTTAAACAATGAACTTCAATTGAATATCGAAAAGCTGAATCAAGAGATTGAGGAGCGTAAAAAGGCAGAAGAAGCACGTGCTGAAGCGATGTACGATCTTGAAAATGAAGTCTTTCAACGAGAGCGAACTCAGCTAGAGTTAGCGGAACGCACGGCGTTATTACGTTCATTTATTGATGCTTCCCCTGATTTGATCTATTACCGGAATGAAGAGGGTGTTTTTTCTGGGTGTAATCGGGCGGTTGAAGAGCTAACTGGAAAGAAAGAAAAAGATCTGGTGGGTTTAACGCCTTGGGACGTATACAGCAAAGAAGTGGCACAACAAGTTGTTGAGACCGATGAGAAAGTTTTTGCCGATAACCAAGCCTTAACTTATGAACAGTGGCTGGAGTACCCCGATGGTCGTAAAAATTACTTCGAATTACGTAAGGTGCCATTCTATAGCAAAGAAGGTCGTCATTTAGGGTTAGTCGGTTTTGGACGAGACATTACTGAGCGTAAAGAACATCAAGAATCATTAGAAAAAGCGAGCCGAGATAAAACAACCTTTATCTCGACCATTAGCCATGAATTAAGAACGCCACTAAACGGTATTATTGGCTTAAGTCGAATGCTGCTTGATAGCCATTTAACCCAAGAGCAGCGTAAGCATATGCAGACGATTAAAGTCAGTGCTGTGACTTTAGGTAATATCTTTAATGACATTATCGACATGGATAAGTTTGATCGTCGCAAATTGGAATTGCTGCCTACGCCTGTGAATTTTGAAGACTTTGTCGTAGAGATGGAAAGTATCTCTGGGTTAATGGCAGAGCAAAAAGGGCTGAGATTTGATTTAGAGAGATTGTCTGAACTTCCTCTTGCGATTGAAGTTGATGGCACTCGCTTAAGACAAGTGCTTTGGAATTTAGTCAGTAACGCAATGAAGTTTACCAAAGATGGTGGTGTGGTGATGACGGTCAGCGCTGATGTTGAAGACGGATTTGCCAATATAGTGATGGAAGTTGAAGATACCGGCATTGGTATACCTGAAGCGGAAGTTGATAAGATTTTCGCGATGTATTATCAGGTGAAATCTGGCGCTGATAACTTACACGCAGTCGGAACTGGTATAGGTTTAGCAGTTTCTAAGCAGCTGATTAATATGATGGATGGTGATATTGATGTCACCAGTGAAGAAGGCTTTGGTAGTACATTTACTGTTTCAATTCGCGTTCCCGTTCATAACGATCAAAAAGTGCTGCTCAAAACTCCGAGAAAGCAGTCTCAATTGAATATTTTTATGGTTGAGGATATTGAACTTAATGTAACGGTTGCTCGTTCATTACTTGAAAGTTTAGGTCACACAGTCAAAGTTGCGATGACAGGGAAAGATGCACAAATTGAGTTTACCCCAGAAGAATATGATTTAGTTCTATTGGATATCCAGCTTCCAGATATGACAGGCTTTGATGTGGCTCAGTACTACCGCGACAAATATCCAGAGTTACCGCCATTAGTAGCACTCACTGCTAATGTACTGAGTGACAAACAAGAATACTTCCAAAAAGGAATGGATGAGGCGATCAGTAAACCCTTATCGGTAAAAGCGATTCAAGACGTGATTGCCGAGTTAGTTGAAGTTGTTCCTCATAATATTAAAGGTAATGAGCCGTTAAGCTCTAACGTTTCCCACTCTAAGCTATCTGACACGTATCCAAAAGATGCTGATTCAGACGATTGTTTGGGTGAAGATGCGAAAGCGAATAAGAAGTGTCTTGAGTCAGTAACACAGGAGAATCCTACTTCGATTGATACCAGTTTACTTGATATCGACATGCTAGAGTCTTATGTTGATATTGTCGGGTCAAAGCCTGTTCTTGATAGTATAAAAATGTTTGAAGATATGATGCCCGGCTATATGGACATTTTAAATGCAAATATGGCAGCAAAAGATCAAGCAAGTATTGTTTCAGAGGCTCATAAAATTAAAGGTGCTGCGGGTTCTATTGGCTTAAAACGAATCCAGAAAACAGCTCAAAAAGCTCAATCACCAGATATGCCAGGATGGTGGGATAACGTATCTGGGTGGGTTGATTCAATAAATAATGAATATCAACACGATATTGAAGTTCTCAAAAGTTGGTTAAACCAAAGGTAGAAAAATGAAAAAAATTGCATTGGTATGTGCGCTGGCTTTAGCTGGCTGTTCAACAACTCAGGTCGAGTGGCAACAAGACAATCAAATTAAAGTTGCAGAAGCGACGGTCGTGCTGAAAAGTAACTTATGGATAAATAAAATGCCAAGCATTGGTGAAGCACAAGACCAAATGCTGCATGGCGCTATTTATCTTCAAGCCACGTCAGAATTACCGGCGGAGCTAGCTGTTGAAGGGCTTACAATTAAGCAGGGTGCTGAAACTTGGCTGATTGATGGTAACGATTTGGAATTAAGAACACATAGTGAAACTCAATGGGAAGTCGCTTTTAAATGGCAGTTAGAGGTCGATGATACACAGCCTGTTGATGTTGCTGTTCAACTAAAAGATGGTGAAGCGGTAAAGTGGTTGGTTGAGCATGATGTGAAGGTTGATACTGTTTACTAAATTATTAAGTATAAATCTAAAAAAGGAGCCTGTTATGCAGGCTCCTTTTTCATTATTAGAAAACAAAACACTTTCTAAAACTAACTTATCGTAAAGGTGGTTAGTCTTCTAGGTCACCACAGAAGCGGTAGCCTTCACCGTGAATCGTAGCAATGATTTCTGGAGTACCAGAAATTGATTCAAAGTGTTTACGAATACGACGAATAGTTACATCAACAGTACGGTCATGTGGTTTAAGCTCACGACCAGTCATCTTCTTAAGAAGGTCTGCACGTGTTTGTATCTTCCCTGGGTTTTCACAGAAGTGAAGTAACGCACGGAATTCAGAACGTGGCAGTTTGTAACCTTCGCCATCAGGGCTAACAAGAGAACGGCTGTTGATATCAAGTACCCAACCATTGAACTCGTATTTTTCTACGCTGCGTTTTTCTTCAGTTGTAGCACTTGTGCTCATTGAACGGTTTAGAAGGTTACGTGCACGAATAGTTAATTCACGAGGGTTAAATGGCTTAGTGATGTAGTCATCAGCACCGATTTCGAGGCCGAGGATCTTATCTACTTCATTATCACGACCAGTTAAGAACATAAGTGCTACGTTTGCTTGTTCTCTTAACTCTCGAGCTAATAAAAGACCATTTTTACCAGGAAGGTTAATGTCCATAATAACCAGGTTTACTTGGTTGTCAGAAAGCACTTGATGCATTTCTTCACCATCGCTGGCCTCAAAAACAGCATATCCCTCTGCTTCAAAAATACTCTTAAGAGTGTTACGAGTTACTTGCTCATCTTCAACGATAAGAATCTGCGGGGTTTGCATTTGGCGGTACCTAAATTTGTGACTAAACTGTGCTAATAGAATAAATTCTAGGCAAAAAAATAACATACAGGTAATGTAATTTTGATGATAACTCAAAGTTTTCAAAAAAACACTTACTTCCCGCTATCCGCCTTCCTTGCAGCTTTGCCCAATAACGTATATCCAAGTACGCCAATACTATTCTGTTAGTGATTGCTGCGAATTCTATAATGTTAACAGCATGCTAACAATGCGAGAATGTTAATTCCATTCACTTTGTTGATTTATATCAATTGCTGATTTGCAACAAACGCTAATAGTATGGCTACAAGTTAAGCTGTATGTTAATTGACTAGTTAATTAACATATTGGAATTTTTATACATGAAAGAATTGTAGATGACTTGTAGAGTTTTGTCGGAAGATCTTGTAATACTGTTGGTAAAAGAGATTAGGATAACGATAAAACACGCAAAAACTCATTTAATAAATTATAAAGCCTGCTTTGTAACTGAATGTGTTTTATAACTGGTTAAACTGTATAACTAAAAATGCATAATGCTATGCCACTTCGCATAGTTTAATCTCATGGAGGATATATGCACGATATAACACCGGACTTGTGTGACCAATTTGAAAGTAAAGTTACTTTACTTCGACTTCCTACTCAAAACTACGGTCAAAAAGGTGCGTTCTGGGGTGAAATTGTCACAGTACGTTGCTATCACGATAATTCTAAAGTACGCGAAATGCTCGAAAAAGATGGGACTGGCAAAGTATTATTTGTAGATGGTAACGGTTCTTGCCAGAAGGCTCTTTTGGGAGATCAGTTAGCAATTTTAGCCATTGAAAATGGATGGGAAGGGATAGTTGTAAACGGTGCTATTAGAGATGTTGCAATGATGTCTCAAATGGAACTTGGTGTTCAAGCTCTTGGTGCTTGTCCATTTAAAACAGAGAAACGAGGCGCTGGAGAGGTGAATGTGACACTCTCTATTCATAACCAGCTAATACAGCCGGGTGATTATATTTATGCAGATTGGAATGGCATTTTATTATCATCAGAGAAGTTAATCGCCTAGCGTATTTATTGGCGCTAAAAGCGAAAGCCTAAACCCACTTCAATACCTTTCTGCCACTCTTCATAGTCAAGAGTGGCATGAATATCTAGATTGTCTGTCACTCTCATTCGGCTGGATACTTCAGCAGTTACCACATTTTCATTTTCGTTGTTGGTGTTATAAGTGTGAAATGCACTTTTTACAGATACTTTTTCTGTTAGTTGGTAGCTGACGCCGCTTAAAAAGCCATTTTCAGACTTAAGATAAGACGTGTTTATTCTTGCCCCTACATATAAATCAACGTTGTTGAAAACATTGTATGAGTAGCCACCATCTACTTGCCATACATCAAAATTATCATTTGATGTATTTTGGCTAGAAATAAAGAGCTTATGTGGGGACTCGATACCTTGTCCTGGAAGGAGAGGAAGCTGATTGGCAAAACAAACTGAGGGCGCAGCAAAAATCATAAGAAATAGTATTCTTCTCACTCTCCACTCCTTTGTCCGAAATTATTATTTTTAACAGCCTCATAATTAAAGCACACAAATAATAAGCTAGCTTTAAAATTGACCTAATATCTGAATATTATGTGATATGCACCATGACTCACTGGTGTGTAGGGGATGTGTACTCAGAACTATTCTTCGCAACTGTTAAGTGTAATTTTCATTGAAATGAAGCTCAGCCCTTAAAAAACGTCTGAATATAAAAAAAACGCAACTTTTGATTGACGGCACACATGAAAAATTGATACACGTAGAGGTAAGCAAACATAGAGAATTTAATATGCAGCACACACGCCACCTAGTAATGACCACCACCATTATTATTACCGACATTATTATTGTTGGGGCAGGCTGCTAAGTAACGGATTAACAAGAAAAGGCCTGTATCCAACAAGATACAGGCCTTTTTTTATACCATTTTTTTGATTTTATGGAGAAAGGGATGCGAGTTCTAAAATTTGGAGGTTCATCGTTAGCTGATGCTGATCGTTTTTTACGAGCTGCAGATATCATTGCTAACAATGCTCAACAAGAAGAAGTAGCGGTTGTTTTATCAGCCCCAGGCAAAACAACGAATAAACTGGTTGCGGTTATTGAAGCAGCTTTGAATAACGGTGAAGCTGAACATCAAATCACCGAGCTTGAATCGTCATTCGAGTCTCTGTTTAATGAGATCAAAACGGTATTACCCTCTATTGATGGCGAGGCATTTGAAGAGCAAGTGAAAGTCTCGCTGGCTCAACTTCGTCAATTTGTTCATGGTATTAACCTTTTGGGCATGTGCCCGAATCACGTTAATGCACGTATCATCAGTAAAGGTGAGCGTATCTCTATTCAGTTAATGAAGGCTGCATTAGAGGCAAAAGGACAGGCTGCGAGCCTAATTGACCCTGTACAATACCTATTTGCTCAAGGTGATCACCTTGAAGCTATGGTTGATGTTGAGGTTTCTACACAAAACTTCCGCCAATCTCCTCTTCCACAAGGTCACGTTAATATCATGCCTGGTTTCACTGCCGGCAATGATAAAGGCGAACTGGTTACACTTGGTCGTAATGGTTCTGACTATTCAGCCGCTGTACTTGCCGCTTGTTTACGTGCTGATTGTTGTGAAATTTGGACGGATGTAGATGGCGTTTATAACTGTGACCCTCGGTTAGTCGATGATGCTCGATTACTGAAATCTCTGAGCTACCAAGAGGCAATGGAACTTTCATATTTCGGTGCATCGGTTTTACACCCAAAAACAATCGCCCCGATTGCCCAGTTCCACATTCCATGCCTGATTAAAAATAGTTTTAATCCTCAAGGCGCTGGCACGCTCATTGGTCAAGACACAGGTGAAGATAATCTGGCGATTAAAGGCATTACGACACTTAGCGATCTAACCATGGTCAATGTTTCCGGTCCTGGCATGAAAGGCATGGTCGGCATGGCGAGTCGCGTCTTTGGTGCTATGTCTTCTGCGGGTGTGTCGATTGTTCTTATTACTCAATCTTCTTCTGAATACAGCATTAGTTTCTGTATTGAATCTGCTGATAAAGCTAAAGCTCAAAGAGTGCTTTCTGAAACGTTTGAGCTGGAATTAAAAGACAGCTTACTTGAACCTGTAGAGTTTATGGACAACGTTGCCATCGTGACTCTTGTTGGCGATGGTATGCGAACTTCTCGCGGCGTTGCTTCTCAGTTCTTCTCATCACTAGCTGAAGTGAATGTAAATATTGTCGCGATTGCTCAAGGATCATCTGAGCGAGCAATTTCAGCGGTAATCCCAGAAGATAAAATTTCTGAAGCGATTAAAGCGTGTCACGAGAACCTATTTAACTCGAAGCATTTCCTAGATGTATTCGTTGTTGGTATTGGTGGTGTTGGTGGTGAACTTGTTGACCAAATTAAGCGTCAGCAAACTAAGCTAGCTGAGAAAGGCATTGTGATTCGTGTTTGTGGTCTAGCAAACAGTAAAGGTCTACTACTGGATAGTGAAGGTTTACCTCTAGAACAGTGGCGTGACCGTATGTCGAGTGCAACTGAAGAATTTAGTCTGTCTCGCTTAGTAGCATTAGTACAGCGAAACCACATCATTAACCCAGTTCTTGTAGATTGTACATCCAGTGAAACTATTGCTGATCAATATGCTGATTTCTTAGCGGCTGGTTTCCACGTGGTTACACCTAACAAGAAAGCCAATACAGCAAGCATGTCTTACTATCACCAGTTGCGTGAAGTTGCGCGTAGCTCTCGTCGTAAATTGATGTATGAGACAACCGTAGGCGCAGGCCTACCTGTTATCGAAAACCTGCAGAACTTAATTGCAGCAGGCGATGAATTAGAGAAATTCAACGGTATCTTATCTGGCTCGTTATCTTATATTTTCGGTAAGTTAGATGATGGTATGACGCTAAGCCAAGCAACGAATATCGCAAAAGATAATGGCTTCACTGAACCAGATCCTCGTGATGATCTTTCAGGTATGGATGTTGCGCGTAAACTACTGATTCTTGCTCGTGAAGCAGGAATGGCATTAGAACTTGAAGATGTAGAAGTTGACCAAGCGCTTCCACCTGGTTTTGATGATTCAGGCAGTGTAGAAGAGTTTATGGCTCGCTTACCTGAAGCGGATGCTTACTTCCAAGAACAATCGGCAATTGCTGCTGAAGAAGGGAAAGTATTACGCTACGTAGGTGAAATCGCCGATGGTAAATGTAAAGTTCGCATTGCTGCTGTCGATGGTGATGATCCAATGTTTAAGATTAAAGACGGTGAAAACGCATTAGCCTTTTACAGTCGTTACTACCAGCCAATTCCACTGGTACTGCGTGGCTATGGTGCAGGTACTGAAGTTACTGCGGCAGGTGTATTCTCAGATGTAATGCGTACTCTTGGTTGGAAGTTAGGGGTTTAGTAATGAGTTCAAGTTATATGGATGTGGTGGTCTACGCACCGGCTTCAATCGGTAATGTGAGTGTTGGCTTTGATGTTCTGGGGGCCGCAGTCTCACCTATAGATGGCACACTATTAGGTGACCGAGTATTGGTTAAAGCTGGTGGTAAACCATTTACTCTTAAAACAGCAGGCAGTTTTGTTGCTAAATTGCCGACGGAAGCAAAAGACAATATTGTTTACGATTGCTGGGTTGTATTTGCTCGTGAGTTGGCTAAAAAAGGCGTTGAGCTGAAGCCACTAGAAATGACTCTTGAGAAAAATATGCCAATTGGTTCTGGTTTAGGTTCAAGTGCTTGCTCGATTGTCGCAGCTCTTGATGCGCTCAATCGTTTTCATGCTCAGCCATTGAATGAGATGGAACTGCTCGCGCTGATGGGCGAAATGGAAGGCAAAATTTCGGGTGGAATTCACTACGATAATGTTGCTCCATGTTACCTCGGTGGTTTACAGCTTATGCTGGAAGAGTTGGGCATCATTAGCCAAGAAGTACCATGTTTTGATGAGTGGTATTGGGTAATGGCGTATCCGGGTATTACCGTTTCAACGGCTGAAGCTCGTGAGATCTTACCTTCGCAATATCGCCGACAAGATGTCATTGCTCATGGTCGTAACCTCGCTGGTTTTATTCATGCTTGCCATTCTGGTCAGCCAGAGCTTGCTGCTAAAATGATCAAAGACGTGATCGCAGAACCGTATCGTGAGAAACTGCTTCCAGGTTTTGCTGATGCTCGTAAATTTGCATTATCAGCTGGAGCGCTTGCTACTGGAATATCAGGGAGCGGTCCGACCTTATTTAGCATTTGCAAAGATAAAGATGTCGCTGAGCGTGTTGCACGCTGGTTAGAACAAAATTACGTACAAAATAAAGAAGGATTCGTTCACGTTTGTCGTTTAGATAAACAGGGTTCGATCGTTACAGGAAGTGAGCTATGAAGCTGTACAACATAAAAGAAAATGATGAACAAGTCTCTTTTGGTCAAGCCGTTCGCCAAGGGCTAGGTCGTAACCAAGGTCTATTTTTCCCATCTGAACTGCCTAAGTTTGATGATATCGATGCGCTTCTTGAAGAAGATCTCGTATCTCGCAGCAGTAAAATTCTATCAGCCTTAATTGGTGATGAACTTCCTGCAGAGCAAGTAAACCAGCTGGTTGATGCTGCATTTCAGTTCCCAGCGCCAATCAAACAAGTTAAAGATGACGTTTACGCTCTGGAGCTTTTCCATGGTCCAACATTAGCGTTTAAAGATTTTGGTGGCCGTTTTATGGCGCAATCTTTAGCTGCTGTGTCTGATGGCGGAAAAATCACTATTTTGACTGCTACATCTGGTGATACCGGTGCTGCTGTTGCCCATGCTTTCTATGGTATGGAAGATATTAATGTCGTGATTCTTTATCCGAATGGAAAAATCAGCCCACTGCAAGAAAAACTGTTTTGTACATTAGGCGGAAACATCCACACCGTTGCTATCGATGGTGATTTTGATGCTTGTCAGTCATTGGTTAAACAAGCATTTGATGATGCTGAGCTTCGTAAAGAAATTGGTCTGAACTCGGCTAACTCTATCAATATCAGTCGTTTAATGGCTCAGATTTGCTACTACTTTGAAGCTGCTTCTCAGCTGACAAAAGAACAGCGTGAGAATTTAGTTATCTCTGTACCAAGTGGTAACTTTGGTAACTTAACTGCTGGCTTATTGGCAAAAGCACTTGGCTTGCCAATTAAACGCTTTATTGCTGCAACTAATGAAAATGATACGGTTCCACGTTACCTAGAAACTGGTAAATGGGACCCTAAACCAACGGTCGCAACGACTTCTAATGCAATGGATGTTAGCCAGCCAAACAACTGGCCACGTATTGAAGAACTTTGCCAGTTAAAAGGTTGGGGTTTAGATACTTTAGGCAAAGGAAAGGTTTCTGACGATCAAAGTGCTGAGTCGGTACGTGATTTACAAGCTCAAGGCTACTTATGTGAGCCTCATGGCGCTATTGCTTACCGACTACTGGATGAGCAACTTCAGGACGGTGAAACAGGTTTATTCTTATGTACTGCTCACCCTGCTAAATTTAAAGAAGTGGTCGATGATATTTTAGGTACAGATATTGATTTACCAGCGCCTCTTGCTAAGCATGCTGCAATGGATCTTTTATCAGAAAACCTTGCGAACGATTTTGATGCTCTTAAAACGGTTTTACGTCGAGTACAAAAATAGAATCGTTTTAATTTAGTGGCTTTCGTTAGGAAGCCATTAGTTCTTGTGACCTCTTTGTGTAAGAGGTTGGAAAAAATAGATAAAGAAACGGCGCTCATTGAGCGCCGTTTTTGTATTTGGTCTTTAGCGATTGCTTAAGAGGTGAGTTCTAAATTATAGAGACTCTGTGAACGTACGTGCGATAACATCACGTTGCTGTTCAGTAGTTAAAGAGTTGAAGCGAACAGCGTAACCCGATACACGGATAGTTAACTGTGGGTATTTTTCTGGGTGTGCAACTGCGTCTTCTAATGTTTCACGCTTAAGAACGTTCACGTTTAGGTGTTGACCACCTTCGATACGTGGTGCGCTCTCGATTGCAACTTCACGGCTTTCGTATTCACCTAGGTCAGCAGCGGCAATAACTTGATCTGCTTCGTAACCAGCAGAAGCAACAACACAGCGAGCTTCGTTCTTCTCGCTGTCTAGTAGCCAGATTGAGTTAAGTAGGTCGTCGTTTGCTGCTTTAGTAATTTGAATACCTTGGATCATATCTATCTCCTAGTCCACTAAGGTTGTGGTTTGATTATGGTGTTAACTTTCGTTTTTTATTGAGCTGGGTAATATATACCTAATTTGGGTTATCTAGATATTGATTTAAGTCAAAAAACAACCAAAAACCTTATTTTTTAAAAGGTAATTTTATTGAGATAAATCAATAAAACCTTTGAAAACAATATGATTACAAAATATTTAAAATTATAAAGAATATTTAACGAGTCAGTTTGTTGTAAATTTACTACATTATTTGTATTTTTATTGAACTGACATAGATTACAGCAAGCATTTACCATGTATTCTGAAAGTGTGAAGTGATTTAATGACAAGCAAATTATCATCTGATGAACAAAAATTTATAGGGGCTCATGTCTCTGCTGCCGGTGGCGTTGACCAAGCGCCAATGAGAGCTCGTGAAATTGGGGCTAATGCCTTCGCTCTGTTTACTAAAAACCAAAGGCAATGGGCAGCAAAACCTCTAGAAGAGAAGACCATTAGCGCATTTAAAGCCAATTGCAAAATGTTGGGGTTTGGCGCCGATCAAATTCTTCCTCACGATTCTTACCTGATAAACCTAGGAGCACCAGAAGAAGAAAAGTTAGAAAAGTCTCGTGCAGCCTTTATTGATGAAATGGAACGATGTAATCAACTTGGTTTGAAGCTTCTCAATTTTCATCCTGGGAGTCATTTAAAGAAAATTTCTGAAAATGAGTGTTTAGCTAAAATCGCAGAGTCGATAAACCTTGCCCATCAAGCTGTGCCTGATGTAATTGCTGTTATCGAGAATACTTCTGGTCAAGGCAGTAACCTTGGGTGGAGATTTGAACATTTGGCTGAAATTATTGAGCAGGTAGAAGATAAATCAAGAGTTGCGGTGTGCCTAGATACCTGTCACACCTTTACCGCTGGATATGACCTACGTACTAAAGAGGCATGCGAACATACTTTTTCAGAGTTTGATCGTATCGTTGGTATGCACTACCTCAGAGCAATGCACATCAATGATTCAAAAGCTGAATTTGCTAGTAGGGTTGATAGACATCATTCGTTGGGTAAAGGTGAAATCGGTTGGGATTGTTTTGAATACATTGCAAGCGATCCAAGGTTTGATGGTATCCCATTGATTTTAGAAACAATTGATCCATCTTTATGGATTTCTGAAATTCAGCAATTAAGAAAATTCCATAAAGATTACAAAGATAATATGGGCGCGTAGGTAAAAGCGCCTAAAAGTTGGCACCTTTCTTTCATAGTGTTTAGTGAATATGTAGAACACTAATCAATAGAGGAGGGTGCCTTATGTATTCTTTATCACATACCCCAGAACTTCAAATTCAACCTGCTAGCCGTCTCCCGGCTCCAAATCGCCATAACCACAATCATGGTCATCATCGAACGCAGCAAAAAAGTGGTTAGAAAACCTCTCTGACTCTTGAAAGCACTTTGTCCTCAACATAATTTGTTCTAAGCACAATTTCTTATAAATAGTGGAATGGGGTATAACTAGCCCCCTTCGCTATTTTAAGAAGCACTCAAATTTTAGAACCAATTAAATTTTAGAAGCAAGCAAAGTTCTGAAAGCTTCTTAATGTGTGAAGTTAAGAAATTTAGTGTCGAAAGCTAAATAATCCAAGTAGTCGTGTTGATAGAGGCAATAAATGAATTCGTTGAATACATGGGAAACGATCATCGATGATGAGCGCAGTAAAGATTACTTTAAAGAAGTGATCGCGTTTGTCGAAAATGAACGAAATATAGGTAAGGTGATTTTTCCACTTGAAGAGCATGTATTTAGTGCGTTTGAAATGACTCCTTTTAAAGATGTGAAAGTCGTTATTATTGGGCAAGATCCTTATCATGGTCCAGATCAGGCTCATGGGCTGGCTTTTTCTGTATTACCTGGTGTTAAGATTCCTCCTTCACTACGTAATATGTATAAAGAGCTGCAGCAAGATATTGATGGTTTTGTTGTTCCTTCCCATGGGTATTTAAATACTTGGGCTTCTCAAGGGGTTCTCATGCTCAATACGGTACTGACTGTCGAGCAGGGGAAAGCCCACTCTCATGCTAAATGTGGGTGGGAGATCTTTACTGATGCCATTGTTGAGCGCCTTAATGAGAGAGAAGAACCTATCATATTTTTACTTTGGGGAGCCCATGCTCAAAAGAAGGGGCAAGCTATTAATGCAGAAAAGCACCATGTACTAACTGCTCCTCACCCTTCTCCTTTATCGGCTCGTCGGGGCTTCTTTGGGTGTCAGCACTTTTCTAAAGTTAATCAAATCTTAAGTGGAGGTGATCAGCCTATTATTGATTGGTCTCTGCCAGAAGAGTAAACCTTTGGTTGTTTTTCGACCAGCGTCAAAGCGTATTCATTACTCTTCATATACACTTACTTATAGTAGGTGTAATGGAGTGCAATACTATGATGATTGAAAGGATAAGACGCGAGCATAGCTACATGGTGCAATTGTTGGTGATTTTGAGGAACAAAACAGCACAGTTGAAAGCGGGTGAAACAATAAACTACAGTTTAGTTTTTGAAATTGTTAGCTATTTATTGAACCATTCAGAAAAAGTACATCACCCTAAAGAAGACATTATTTACCGCCATTACTTAAAGCATTATGGTGAAACACAAAATATTGAAAACTTAGAGTCGGAACATAAACGCTTGTCTGACATTACGGCTGAGTTTTTATTAGTCGTTGAGATGATCCTACAAGATGCAGTGGTTCCTCAGCAGGTCTTTATTAGTCAGCTCGAAGGGTTTGTGAGTGCACAAAAGGCACATTTAGAGCTAGAAGAAAGGCATATACTGCCGATGATCGTCGATACCTTCACTATGAAAGATTGGCAAATGGTCGAGTCGCAATGGGCTCAACCTGAAGATGATCCTGTTTTTGGCAATACTATTGCAGACCAATATAGACAGTTAGCGGCAAGAGTTCGCCAGAATGCTGAAGAGTGCGTTTAAAAACGCTGGCTAGTTGAGTTATACGCTGTATTAATACCGGCACTCAAGAAGCAGGATAGAAACAAAAAAGGCACTAAATAAGTGCCTTTTTCTTAATTCAGTTTTTGAACTAAAAATAATTGAGCGAACTAAAGCTTCAGCTAATGTTTCTTAAGGCTTTATGTATCCTTAAATATATATTCATTCTTATAGCTTTATATCTTCAATCCCAAAATCTAAGCCTAGATTCATATCCATGAGTTCTTTTTGCAAGCGTTTACGGTCATTGATTTCCTCTATCTCACGCCACTTACGTTTAAGTGGTTTTGCACGGCTCTTTTGAGTATGTCTAGGCATTTCTAGTTCTGCGATATCATCAAATTGAAAGTTATCCATAAGCTATATTCCATCCGTGGTTGAGTCTTTTCGAACTATTAAGTATCACATTTAGCTTCACCTTAACTTTGATTTGTTTCGCATTTGTTTCATGTATATGAAGGTTTTGTGTGTGTTTTATACGTGTGCTCACATATTGTCGAACTAAGTGCGGTTAAAAAATAAGCAAACGCACTTAAGTAAACGATTAAATTCGTTGGCTTAGAATGTTAATTCATTGTGCGAAGGGAATAGCATTTTAATCACAATGCTCCTAAGTGCATATTATTGATCAGTTAATGGTGGATCAATGTGCCTATCAAAATAAGAAAAAGTAAGCCATACCTTATATAGCCTAGCTCTGCGGTACATTTAAGGAGCGCTATTCTTCTATTGAGGGGGCATTGGGAGTTGTTGATGTGATGTCTGGATAATGTAACTTCTATTGGGGTGGGTTGTTGATTTTTGTGTTAATGATGTGTGGTTTTATAGTGAAATGTCGCATTAAAATGCATTTTAGTGCATATTGATTTTTGCTTCATCTCGCTGCATTATCCGCCCGTCAAAAAATACACTGATACGTAAAATGGATGCATGAAGCGACATTTACAGTCTAAATTGCAGCAATAATATAAAAACTAATGCCGACACAACATTGACACTGGCATAGGCAATTTAGAGGAGGGCTAGGATGCAAGATCAGTGCTTAAACTCAATTACGAGGTTCACGTGACAGATTTAATTAATTTAATGAATGATCTCCTGTGGGGATCTATTTTAGTTTACTTACTTGTTGGTGTTGGTATTTACTTCACTGTACGACTAGGTTTCATTCAATTCCGCCATTTCGGCCACATGTTCTCTGTTTTGAAGAACAGCCGTAAAGCAGACAGTGCTGGTATCTCTTCTTTCCAAGCTCTTTGTACTAGCCTAGCTGCTCGTGTAGGTACAGGTAATATGGCTGGTGTTGCTGTTGCTCTTACTGCTGGTGGCCCTGGTGCTATCTTCTGGATGTGGCTAATTGCCATGCTGGGTATGGCTACATCATTTGCGGAAAGTACGCTAGCACAGCTATACAAAACGCGTGATAACGACGGCAACTACCGTGGTGGTCCAGCTTACTACATGGAAAAAGGCTTAGGCATGCGTTGGATGGGGGTTCTATTCTCTATCTTCCTTATCATCGCATTCGGTCTTGTATTCAATGCAGTACAAGCAAACGCAATTGCAAGTGCAATGAATACAGCATTTGACCTTGAGCGTAGCTATGTTGGTGTTGGTATTGTTGTGATTTCTGCATTCGTTATCTTTGGTGGTATCCGTAAGATTGCACGTACTGCTGAAATCATCGTTCCAATTATGGCTCTTGCTTATCTAGCTATCGCTATCTACGTAATGTTAATGAACATTGAGAAAGTGCCTGAAGTTCTGGCTCTTATCTTCAAGAGTGCATTTGGCTTACAAGAAGCTGCTGCTGGTGGCTTAGGTTACGCAATTGCTCAAGCGATGATCAACGGTATTAAACGTGGTTTGTTCTCGAACGAAGCTGGTATGGGTTCTGCGCCAAATGCTGCGGCATCGGCAACTCCTTATCCGCCGCACCCAGCATCACAAGGTTATGTGCAAATGCTAGGCGTGTTCATGGATACCATCGTTATCTGTTCTGCAACTGTAGCAATTATCCTGATGTCTGGTGAGTATGTGCCACACGGTGAAGTTACAGGTATCGAGCTAACTCAACGTGCATTAACAGCACAAGTTGGCGAGTGGGGCGGCATCTTTGTTGCGGTAGCGATTTTCTTCTTCGCTTTCACTTCAATCATTGCAAACTACTCGTACGCTGAAACGAACCTTATCTTCTTAGAGCACAACAATAAGAAAGGTCTAGTACTTTTCCGTATTGTGGTACTAGGTATGGTTATGTTCGGTTCTCTTGCGACATTGCCGACGGTATGGGCTCTTGCAGATGTATCCATGGGCTTGATGGCAATTGTCAACTTGGTAGCGATTATCCTGCTTTCTGGCATCGTGATTAAGCTTGCGAAAGATTACAACCGTCAACTAGACGAAGGTAAAGTACCAACATTCGATTCGAATGACTTCCCTGAGCTTAAATCTCAACTAGAAGATGGTATTTGGGATAACACTAAGAAGTAAGTTTATTTTACTTAACGTTTCCTAAATGAATAAGACCAAGGCTTTATGCTTTGGTCTTTTTTTTTTTTCTACAAAACCCGATTGCTGTAAACCTATTGAAGTAATAGGAACAGCCGTAAAGACAAAATGTGATTTTTTCTATACTCTAGCTGCCATACAGTTATCTTTATTAGTAAGGTCAAAGTTATGTTAGTTGTCGTTTCCCCTGCAAAAACATTAGATTACGAGTCACCACTGGCGACTGAGCGCTTTAGTCAGCCTGAGTTTGTTGAGCATTCAGCAGAGCTAATCGAAGTGTGCCGCAAGTTGACGCCTGCTGATGTATCAGCTTTGATGAAAGTGAGCGATAAAATTGCTGGTTTGAATGTTGCTCGCTTTGAGCAGTGGAGTGAAACTTTCACTCAAGAAAATGCACGCCAAGCGATTCTTGCTTTTAAAGGGGATGTCTACACAGGGCTAGATGCAGAAACGCTAACTGACGAAGATTTTGACTACGCACAAAGCCACCTACGCATGCTTTCAGGGTTGTATGGTTTACTAAAACCGTTAGATCTGATGCAACCTTACCGTTTAGAAATGGGTACTCGTTTAGCGAATGAGCGTGGTACGAACTTATACCAATTCTGGGGTAACCTGATCACAGATAAGCTTAATGAAGCACTGAACGCACAAGGTGATAATGTGCTAGTTAACCTTGCTTCTAATGAATACTTTAAAGCGGTTAAGCCAAAGGCGTTAGATGGGCAAATTATCACGCCAGTATTTAAAGACTGCAAAAATGGTCAATATAAGGTGATCAGCTTCTACGCTAAAAAAGCGCGAGGCATGATGGCTCGTTACATCATTGAGAATAAAATTGATTCGATTGAAGCATTAACAAAGTTTGATACTGCGGGTTATTACTTTGTTGAAGAAGAGTCGAATGCTAAAGAATTAGTGTTTAAGCGCGAAGAGCAAAAATAACCGATTAAACTCGTTAGATTCCTAAAGCTTCAGTTATAAAAAAGCCCCTTGTCGTAATAAACGACAAGGGGCTTTTTAGTCAGTCTTTCAAGCTAGTCGGTTTGTAAAGCTAGCCAGCTATAAAAGTAAGTCAGTAAGATGATTACTTTTTCTTAGCGGCTTTCTTTTTCTTCGCGATTTTTTGTTTCGCTACTGCTTTTTTATCTTCTTTCTTTGGCTTTTTCTTTTTCGTTACAGCTGGCTTTTTGTGTGTTGGACGCATGCCATCAATGAAACGTTCTTTGATGACATCTTTAGTGTAGCGAGCCACACGTTCGATCATCAGTTGGTCATGAGCTTCAACAATTGAAACAGCATTACCTTTTTTACCTGCGCGAGCGGTACGACCAATACGGTGAAGGTAAACGTCTGCAGTGCGTGGCATGTCGTAGTTGATTACGTGGCTTACGTCAGGAAGGTCGATACCACGAGCCGCTACATCCGTTGCCAATAGTACATTTACAGAACCATCACGAAAACGCGCTATCGCGTTGTTACGGCGATCTTGAGGCATTTCACCTTGGATCCATGCACATGGGATTTTCGCGCTTTCAAGTTGAGCTCGAAGATCACCTAAGCGATCTCGTGTTTTTAGGAACACGATTGAACGTTCAGCTTGCTCAGTAATAATATGTTTAAGCAGGTTCAGTTTGTGTTCTGGTGTATCAGCACGATGGTACCACTGCGTAATCTTCTTACGCTCACGTAATGAAGGTTGAGCACTTATCTCTGCTGGGTTTTTTAGAAGGTCTTCAGTGAAACCTTCAATACCTTTACCTTCCAGAGTTGCTGAGAAAAGTAAGGTTTGTTTACGCCAGCGACATTCCGCAGATAAGCGATCAACGACAGGACCAAAGCCCATGTCTAGCATACGGTCGGCTTCATCTAGGATTAGCCATTCAATTGCGCGGCAATCGAAACGCTCACCTTCAATGTATTCCATTAAACGACCAGGTGTTGCAACAACGATGTCTTGAGTCGTGCTCAGTATGTCGGCGTGCTCTTGGTACATCACACCACCAGTAATAGTGAAGATATTCAAGCTGGTATATTTTGCTAATTCACGCGCTTGCTCAGTAATTTGCATTGCTAGTTCGCGTGTTGGCGTAAGAATAAGCATACGAGCTGGACCAGCCTTCTTACGAGGGAAGTCTTGCAAGTACTGTAGAGCTGGAAGTACGAAAGAGGCTGTTTTACCTGTGCCTGTTGGTGCAGAAGCTAAAACGTCTTTTCCATCTAACGCTTGTGGGATCGCTTCAGCTTGTATCTGTGTTGGGCGCTCATAGCCCATTTCGTCGATTGCTTTTAGCAGCTCTTGGTTTAGATCGAGTTCTGCAAAGGTTCTGATCACTGTTGTTTCTCCACAAGCAATAGGGTTTCTGCCACTCATTAGGCAGAAGATAAAAAAGAGTAGTCGGACATTATAGAAGCATTAGTGATTAGGATCACATGGTATTTGCTACATCTTGAGATAAAAATCTTTAGTCAGCTTAATAAAGGGATCGCTATAACCGCCATTACTATGAATTGTGAGTTGTTCACGCTCCGTAATTACTAATTTATTAGGATCTTTTACTAGTTCAAAAAGAAGGCGAGAAGGGGATTTTTTTTCTGTTGTTTTGACTTCAAGCCTGCGTGAAACAGACCATCCAGATGCGTTTGCGAGATTAATGAAAACTTCGCCTTCTGGAGTAGGAAGAATGAAATAAGCGCTAGCGCCTTCTGTCGTGATATTAAAACAATGCTCGATAAGGGCGTTATGAGCAAGAGTATGAGTGTGCCTTGCCGTGGCGCGTTGGCTATTTTTCGCCTGCTCTCCGCTATTGAAGTAAGGAGGGTTACATATAACGCCATCGAACTTCTCGTTAAAAGGCAAAGCAGTAATATCACCATGATGCAGGGTGATTCGCTCTTTCCATGGAGAATTATTGATATTAATGGTGGCGGCTTTAATTGCATGCCGGTCTATATCAACTGCATCAATCGAAGCTGATACATAGCGCTGTGCGATCATGAGTGAAAGCAGTCCTGTGCCAGACCCAATATCAATGATTCTATTTTTATTAGCAAAATTTGCCCACGCTCCAAGTAAAACGCCATCAGTGCTAACTGGCATGCCACTTTGTCCTCCAAAAATGGAAAACTGTTTAAAATTGAAGCTCTTGGTTTCAATCATGATCTTTTTCACTAATATTCTATTTATTTAAATAATTTAAGTGATTACCTCTAATGTTAATCACTTGTGTGGTTATATGTTCTATTTGTTGGTGGCTTGTTGTGGTCTTTGTGTGGTTTATAGTTTCAGCTATTTTTAATAAAGCAGTGTAATTCACTAGTTATTGGTTATAAATGCAAATTAATATAGTGTTTTTTTGTGCTGACTTGCAGCTTGATGAGTGTTTCGTCATTATGCGCGACTATTTTATAGATTGAGTGCACGTTTTTAGCGTAGAAGCTCACATAAATAGTAATGATAAGTCACGGAAGAATAATTCGTGCAAACACAACATCAATTCAAAAATAAAATTAAGGATTATCTGTGAAACAGAGTTTAAAAATAACAGATATTACGGCATTGGGCTTTATGCTTTTTGCGTTTTTCTTGGGGGCGGGTAACATCATTTTCCCACCTCTTGCTGGCCAATTAGCCGGTGATCACTATTTACCAGCTATGTTTGGTTTCCTATTAACAGCGGTTGGACTTCCTCTTATTACCATTATTGCTATCGCTGTTGCTGGTGGTACTTGGGGGCACTTAACTCAAGATCTTCCTAAGCGTGCTGCATCAATCATGGCTGTGTTGATTTTTATCATCATTGGTCCTGCATTTGCTGCCCCGCGTACAGGTTTAGTTGCGTATGAAATGGCGGTGAAACCGTTCTTCATTGATGCCGTTCAAGCGCACCTGACTATATTCTCTATTGCCTTTTTTGCTATTGCGATGTTTTTCGCATGGTCTCAAGGCAAGCTAATTGACGTCATTGGCAAGGTACTCACGCCAGTTCTATTTGTTGGACTTGTCATTTTAGCGGTTGCGGTATTTATTAATCCGCAAGATAGTATTTTATTGGCTCAAGGCGAGTACTTAACTCAGCCGTTAACCAAAGGTTTCCTTGAAGGTTATAACACCATGGATACCTTTGGAGCATTGATGTTCGGTATGCTAATTGTGGATGCTATTCGCAATAAAGGTATTACGGACCGTGCTGCTACAACAAAATACCTAATTAGTGCAGGTTGTATCGCGGCGGCTGGTTTAGCGTTCGTTTACATTTCACTATTCTATTTAGGAGCAACAAGTTCGGTAGTGGCTGCTGGCGCTGATAACGGTGGCATAGTGTTAAGCCAATACGTTCAAGCTCTATTTGGTCCATCAGGTCAAATTGTATTATCTGTAATCGTATTGCTTGCTTGTTTAACAACGGCAATTGGTCTTATTTCAGCTTGTTCTGAGTGCTTTAGCTCATTGACGCCTATCTCTTACAAAAAATGGGTCATCATTAATGGTGTAGCTTGTGCGATTGTTGCGAATGTAGGTTTAGCTCAACTGATTTCGCTTTCAGTTCCTGTGTTGTTTGCTCTATATCCAGTAGCTATCGCGTTAGTAGCGTTAACTTTCATTCGTAAGAAATTACCGAATACCAAAGTGGCTTACCGCGTAGTTCTGCTAGTTTCTTTGATGTTTGCTTTGATTGATGCAGCTAAAATTGCAGGTGTTGATGTTTCTGCATTCAGCATGCTGCCATTGTTTGAAATTGGCATGGGCTGGTTAATGCCAACAGTAGCCGCGATTATTTGCATGTTCTTTATTGGTAAGACAGAGCAAGAAGAGTTTACTGAAGAAGTGGCTTAATCGAGGCGAAGAGCCTGTGTTTAGAGTGAATTACTTTAAATATCGGATACACGAATAGAAAAAGGGTAGGTGCCAACGCATCTACCCTTTTTAATATCTATGTGCTGTCTCAATAGAGATTTAAAACTACAGCTTATCGTGCAGCTCAACCAATACTTGTTCACACCACTTTTCAATGCGCTCGTCGCTTAATTCATACTGTGAGTCTTCATCTAGCGCGAGACCTACAAATTGAGATTTATCTTCTGTGAGAGCTTTAGACGCTTCGAACTCGTAGCTGTCGTCGTTTGGCCAGTAGCCAATCATTTCTGCACCAGCAATTTTTAACTCATCATGAAGCAGACCCATTGCGTCTAGGAACCATTCACCATAGCCTTCTTGATCACCTAAACCAAACAAGGCAATCGCTTTGCCTTTTACAGGTGTGGTTGCAATATCTTCCCAGGCCTCGTTCCAATCTTCCTGAATTTCACCAAAATCCCACGTAGAGATTCCGAGTAATAACAGGTCGTAATCTGCCATTAACGAAAGTGGGCTTTCTTTCACGTTATGGATGTCGACAAGGTCTTCACCAATGATGGCTCTGATTTTTTCTGCAGCCATCTCTGTATAGCAAGTGGTTGAGCCGTAAAATAATCCAATTTTCATAGCAAATATTCGGTTTTAGTTTGGGATGGGGGATTCTACCCACAAATTGCTTTTGATTGCAGCGATTATCCGCCCAACTCGTAATTTTTATAGCAATCAATAGTGCACTAGCTTACTCTCAAATGTGTTTTAAATATTATGAGCAAACGCTATGCAGTCGCCATCTCAAGGGCAGAGTTTAGATCATGGAATCGTAGAGCAGTTTTTAGACGCGATGTGGATGGAGCGAGGGCTTTCTGAAAACACATTAGTGTCTTATCGCACGGATTTGTCTAAATTATTAGTTTGGATGGAAAAGAATAACTATCGCCTCGATTTCATCAGCCTTTCTGGTTTGCAGGATTACCAAAGCTGGCTAGCAGATCAAGATTTTAAACAAACGTCTCGTGCTCGTATGCTTTCTGCTATTCGCCGCTTATTTCAATATTTGCACCGTGAAAAAGTACGAGCAGATGATCCCAGCGCTTTGCTCATTAGTCCCAAGTTGCCAAAGCGTTTACCTAAAGATTTAAGTGAAGAACAGGTTGATGCTTTGCTTGAAGCTCCAGACCCTAATGACCCGATCGAACTTCGTGATAAAGCGATGCTTGAATTACTTTATGCGACAGGCTTACGTGTGACTGAACTGGTGAGTTTGACCATGGAAAATATCAGTTTACGCCAGGGTGTTGTTCGCGTAACCGGTAAAGGCGGTAAGGAGCGTTTAGTGCCGTTGGGCGAGAATGCTGTTGATTGGATAGAAACATTCATTGAGCAAGGTCGCCCACAATTGTTAGGTGATAATAGCTCAGATGTTGTTTTTCCGAGTAAACGAGCTCGTCAAATGACCAGACAAACATTCTGGTATCGTATTAAGCATTATGCGGTACTGGCGGGAATTGACACGGAATTATTATCGCCTCATGTACTTCGTCATGCTTTTGCTACGCATTTACTGAACTATGGGGCGGATCTAAGAGTCGTACAAATGCTATTAGGGCATAGTGACTTATCTACGACCCAAATTTATACTCACGTGGCAACTGAAAGGCTGAAGCAAATTCATGCTCAGCATCACCCTCGTGCTTAATTCAATTTTATTTTAAGGTGAACTAAATGAGCGTATTACGCCGTCTTCCTTTATTGGCTTTACCCTTTTTTATCACAGCATGTAATGCGTCAGAAGAAACGAAAAAAGTAGATGAGACACAGGTTACTGAATCTCAAGCGTCTGCGCAGCCCTCTGATGTATCAGAAGCAATTACAAAATCGCTGACAACTCGTTTTGAGAAGATTGGTATTAAAGTTCTGAAAATCATTCCATCAGATATTGATGGTTTGCTGGAAGTTCAAACCAATAACGGCATCATTTTTTCATCACCTAAAGGTGACCATTTTCTAGCAGGCACTTTGTATTCGCTTGATGAAAATGGAAAGTTCAGCGATGTATTGGCTGAACGTCAGGCTCCTTTGAATGCAGGTAAAATTGCAGCCCTTGCAGATAAAACAATTGAATACAAAGCTGAAAATGAAAAATATGTCGTAACGGTTTTTACTGATATTACCTGTGGTTACTGTGTTCGTTTACATAGCCAAATGAACGGTTATAACGAGTTAGGCATTACTGTTCGCTACATGGCTTACCCTCGTCAAGGTGCGACGGGTCAAGTTGCTGACCAAATGGCAGGTATTTGGGCGGCACAAGATCCACAAACCGCTATGCATGATGCAAAGGTAAACCGTAAATTTGCAGCTAATGTTGCGAATATTGAAAAATCAAAACAAGATATTAAACAGCAATACGCATTAGGTCGTGATCTTGGTATTAGCGGTACACCTGCAATATTTTTACCAAGCGGTGAGCTTGTAAGTGGTTACTTACCACCAGCTCAACTTCTGGCTCGACTAGAGCAACAATAAGCGACTTAGCATTATTTACCCAACTTGATTTAAGGAGGCTTAACCAAGTGTTAGGCCTAAGGAACTATGATAGAGATCCAACGTAGACCCGATGTTGATACCAGTGCATTGCCTGCTGAATTACCTGAACTTCTCAAGCGTATTTATGTAAGCCGTGGTATCAATAATGCCAGTCAGTTAGAAACGGCGGCCAAAGGTCTTCATTCTTATCAAAAGTTGGGCGGCATCGATACTGCTGTTGAGTTGCTATTCAATGCTATTCAGCAGCAAAAACGTATCATCATTGTGGGTGATTTTGATGCCGATGGCGCGACAAGTTCTGCATTGTCTGTGCTTGCCCTGCGTATGTTGGGAAGTTCCAACGTTGACTACCTTGTTCCAAACCGTTTTGAGGATGGTTATGGCTTGAGCCCTGAGGTTGTTGAACAAGCCATTGAACTTGGCGCTGAAGTGATCATGACAGTCGATAATGGTGTTTCTTCGATTGAAGGTGTTCGTTTCGCGAAAGAGAAAGGGTTAGATGTTTTGGTAACAGACCATCACTTGCCTGGTTACGAACTACCAATTGCCGATGCAATGGTTAACCCCAATCTAGACAGCTGTGCATTTCCTTCAAAAGCACTAGCGGGCGTTGGTGTCGCTTTCTATTTGATGATGGCTTTGTGTGTTCATATGCGTAAGTTAGGCTGGTTTGCTCAACACGGTATGACAGAGCCTAAACTAATGGAGCTGATTGATCTTGTAGCGCTAGGTACCGTTGCTGATGTGGTGCCTCTTGATGAGAACAATCGAATTTTAGTTCATCAAGGTTTACAGCGTATTCGAGCAGGTAAAGCGCGCCCTGGAATTCAAGCATTAATCGAAATCGCTAAGCGAGATGCTAAGCGATTAGTGGCGTCTGATTTTGGTTTTGCTCTTGGTCCTCGTATCAATGCAGCTGGCCGATTGGATGATATGTCGTTTGGTGTTGAGCTTCTGATGAGTAACAACATTCATGCCGCGCGTCGAATGGCCAGCGAGCTAGATGGCTTGAACCAAACTCGTAAAGAGATTGAAGAAGGCATGAAACAAGAAGCGATGGCTTTTTGTGAACGTCTTGAGTTTGGTAAAGACGATTTACCTTCCGGTTTAGCCTTATTTCAAAGAGATTGGCACCAAGGCGTGATTGGGATACTTGCTTCTCGAATTAAAGATAAATACCACCGACCTGTTATTGCTTTCGCAGATGGCGGGGAGGGCAGCATTAAAGGGTCATGCCGATCAATTCCTGGTTTGCATATGCGCGATGCATTAGACCGAATCGATACTCAAAACCCTGGTTTAATTTTGAAGTTTGGTGGGCATGCTATGGCAGCAGGTTTGACCATTATGGAAAAAGACTTCGATCGCTTTAGTAAGCTCTTCAATGAAGGTGTTAAAAAAGAACTCGGAGAAACGGCGCTTAAAGGTATTATTTTATCTGATGGTGAGTTGTTACCTGAAGAGTTTTCCATGCATACCGCAGAAACTTTACGTGCTGGTGGTCCGTGGGGACAAGCTTTTCCTGAGCCTATCTTTGATGGTGAATTTAAGGTACTTCACCAAAAGCTTGTGGGTGAGAAACACTTAAAGTTAATGCTGGAACCTTTATATAAAGGTCACCCAACCAATGTCATGATTGATGGTATCGCTTTTAACGTTGATCTAAGGCGTTGGCCTGATGCATCTGTTAAAACTGTCCATCTAGCATATAAGCTTGATATAAATGAATTTCGCGGGAATCAGTCCCTTCAACTAATGGTTGACCATTTAGATGCGAAATAACTAGATTAATTAGACGCAACATCGCTAGAAGCAAAAGCGAGTACGTATTCCGTATCGCTAATATTCACCTTATTCAGTCAGATCTAATGACTGAATAAGGTGAATGGTGTCATTCAATCGTGTTTCAAAAGTAAATCAAACTCGATGATTTTAGCGTCGGGTTTACATTCTACGTACAAGTCTGCGATCTCTTCTTTATCCAACCTAAAAAATTCTGTATCTCCGTCACACTTTTGAGTACAATTCTTCGGTTAAATTCTACTCATAAATGATGAGCTAAAATGTTTGAAATCAATCCTATAAAAAACCGTCTGCAGGATGTGTCTGAGCGCACAAATATCCTGAGGGGGTATCTTTGACTATGACGCTAAGAAAGAGCGTCTAGAAGAAGTAAACGCAGAACTAGAACAACCGGATGTATGGAACGAACCTGAGCGTGCACAAGCACTGGGTAAAGAACGTTCATCACTAGAGGCAGTAGTTGAAACTATCGACCATCTTGACCAAGGTGTTGAGGATGTTGAAGGGCTACTTGAGCTAGCGGTTGAAGAAGAAGATCAAGAAACGTTTGACGAAATCGAACCAGAATTAGCAGAGCTAGAAGCTAAGCTAGAAAAGCTGGAATTCCGTCGTATGTTTGCTGGTGATCACGATGCATCAGATTGCTATATCGACTTACAGTCAGGCTCGGGCGGTACAGAAGCTCAAGACTGGACTTCAATGATGCTCCGCATGTACTTGCGTTGGGCTGATTCGAAAGGCTTCAAGACAGAAGTTATCGAAATGTCGGATGGTGATGTGGCAGGTCTGAAAGGCGCGACTGTACGTATCTCTGGTGAGTATGCTTACGGTTGGTTGCGTACTGAAACTGGTGTTCACCGTTTGGTTCGTAAATCACCTTTTGATTCAAGTGGTCGTCGCCATACTTCATTTGCATCTGCGTTTATCTACCCAGAGATTGATGACAATATTACGATTGATATTAATCCTTCTGACTTACGCATTGACGTTTACCGTGCCTCTGGTGCTGGTGGTCAACACGTAAACACGACAGAATCAGCGGTACGTATTACTCACGTTCCGACTAACACTGTCGTTCAATGTCAGAATGACCGTTCGCAGCATAAGAACAAAGATCAGGCGATGAAGCAGCTACGTGCTAAGCTTTTTGAACTTGAGATTCAAAAACAAAATGCTGAAAAACAAGCGAGCGAAGAAACGAAATCAGACATAGGTTGGGGCAGTCAGATCCGCTCTTACGTACTGGATGATTCACGTATCAAAGATTTACGCACCGGCATTGAAAACCGTAATACTCAAGCGGTTCTTGATGGTGACTTAGACAAGTTTATTGAAGCTAGCCTGAAATCAGGTTTGTAAGCTTTACCAACTATATTTGTAAAAATGCCTATATTTGTAAAAATATAGCTGTCCAAATTATAAAAGCAGGGTACATCTCTAATGACTGATGCTGTTCAAAATGAAAACGCACAAGAAGCTTCTTCACCTGAAGAGAACAAACTAATCGCTGAGCGCCGCAGCAAGCTGGATCACATCCGCCAAAACTGCAAAGCTAACGGTCACCCAAATGACTTTCGTCGTGAGCACCTAGCGGGCGATCTTCAAGCGGAATTCGGTGAGAAGACTAAGGAAGAGCTAGAAGAGCTTAACCACATCGTTGCGATCGCTGGTCGTGTTATGGCGAAGCGTGGTCCATTCCTTGCGATTCAAGAAACTTCTGGTCGTATCCAAGCATACGCAGCGAAAGATGTACAAAAAGTACTGAAAGAGAAGTACCAAGGCCTAGATATCGGTGACATCATCGGTGTTAAAGGTGCGCTTCACAAATCAGGTAAAGGCGATCTTTACGTGAACATGGAAGAGTTTGAATTGCTAACTAAAGCACTTCGTCCTCTACCAGAAAAGTTCCACGGTCTAACTGACCAAGAAATGCGTTACCGCCAGCGTTACGTTGACTTAATCGTGAACGAAGACTCTCGTAAGACATTTATTGTGCGTTCTAAGCTTGTGTCTTCAATCCGTAACTTCATGAGCTCAAAAGGCTACCTAGAAGTTGAAACGCCAATGATGCACGTGATCCCGGGTGGTGCGACTGCACGTCCATTCATCACTCATCACAACGCATTAGACATCGACATGTATCTACGTGTTGCACCTGAACTTTACCTTAAGCGTCTAGTGGTTGGTGGCTTTGACCGTGTATTCGAGATTAACCGTAACTTCCGTAACGAAGGTCTTTCTCCACGTCACAACCCAGAATTCACAATGATGGAATTCTACCAAGCGTACTCTGATTACAAAGATCTAATGGATCTAACGGAAGAGATGCTAAGCACAGCAGCTATGGACGTTCTTGGTTCGACTTCTATGCCTTACGGTGACGAAACGGTTGAGTTCGGTGGCACTTACGCTCGCATGAGCATGTTCGATGCAATCAAACACTACACACCTGAAAATGCAAACATTCAAGCTCTTACTGAAGACGATCTTCAGAACAGAGAATTGATGGTTAAAATTGCAGAAGAAGTGGGTCTTTACGTTGAGAAATTCTGGACTTGTGGTCAGCTTCTTGAAGAGATCTTTGGTGAAACAGCTGAGCCTCAGTTAATTCAACCAACGTTCATTACAGGTTACCCAGCGGACATCTCTCCACTAGCTCGTCGTAGCGACAGCAACCCATTCTTCACAGACCGCTTTGAGTTCTTCATCGGTGGCCGTGAAGTGGCGAACGGTTTCTCTGAGCTTAACGATGCACAAGACCAAGACGAGCGTTTCAAAGCACAAGTTAACGCAAAAGACGCGGGTGATGATGAAGCGATGTACTACGATGCAGATTATATTACTGCACTAGAGCACGGCTTACCGCCAACAGCGGGCCAAGGCATCGGTATCGACCGCCTAGCAATGCTATTTACAAATACGCATACTATCCGTGACGTAATCTTGTTCCCAGCAATGCGCCCACAAGCTTAATTGATAAATCAATAAGTTATAAATATCTAAAACCACCTTCGGGTGGTTTTTTTGTTTTTATAGAAAAATCGTATATAGCCCGCACTATTTATTCGAAACATCACTGAATATGACATAGTCTTACTATTGAGACTGGTTATCTTGGATAGTCTCATTACTGTAACGTTTGTATTTTTAATGCGACTAAGACTTATTTTAGTTTTTGTTGATGAATTTAATCATAAATAAAGTAAGGAAATAGGATGGGAACTCAATTCAAGATGGATTCCTTACCAGGTTCTCTTATCGTCGTGGGTGGTGCGTATGAACCTTGGCTATCTGTTCTAGAACAGGTTGGCTGGCAATGCACACAATGTGCTGATTTACGTAAAGCGGATGCCTTAATTACCAGTACAGGTCCATGTATTGGTATCGTTGATTTAAGCCACGATGAATTCAGTTTAAATGGGATAGCGAACCTAGTTAGTACGCATAAACAAGTTCGCTGGCTGGCTTTTATCCGAGAGTCGCAATTAGGTTCGGATACTATTTGCCAGTTTATCGTTAATTTCTGTATCGACTTTTTCACAGCTCCGATCCCAGATGCCCAATTATTAAATACTATTGGCCATCAGCTTGGCATGCTTAAGCTAGAAAAAAAGGTATGGCCTAATTATGGTAATAGCCATGATATGGGGCTACTTGGTGAATCTGTAGCCGTTAAGCGATTAAGAGATCAAGTCAAACGCATCGGCCCTACCGATGTCAGTATCTTAATTTATGGTGAAAGTGGATCGGGGAAAGAAACCGTTGCTAGGGCGATTCACAATACTTCTTCACGAGCACATAACCCTTTTCTTGTTGTTAATTGCCGAGCCTTATCCGAGGAAAGGATTGAGTCGGATTTATTCGGGGTATCTCATAGTCATAACCCTAAAACCTCAATATTAGAACAGGCAAATGGTGGAACGGTTTTATTAAATGATGCTCTTGCTATGCCAAAATCTCAGCAAATGAATCTATTGAGATTTTTACAGGAAGGGAAAGTTGATACTCCGACAGGTTCAAAAGCTGTCGATGTCCGTATTCTTGCCGCGAACTCTTCGGATATAGAAAAAGCACTGATTGACGGTGAGTTTAACGAAGAGCTGTATCATTACATCAATGTGCTAAGAATTAATGTACCTAGCCTCAAAGAGCGTGCTGGGGATATTTCTATTCTGTCCGGTTATTACTTACAAGAGTATTCAAAAGAGTTTAATGCGCAAGCTCGTAGCTTTTCTGAAGATGCGATGAAAGCACTCACTCGTTACCATTGGCCTGGTAATATTCGTGAACTCATGAATCAACTAAAACGTGCAGTACTTATGTCGGACTCGGTAATGATTGATGAAGCAGCATTAGAGCTACCAAAGCATAATGATGGAAAGCGGAGTCTTAAAAGTATCCGTGAACGCTCTGAAAAGGATGCTTTAATTCTTGTCTTAGAATCACATTGTGGGCAAGTGTCATTAGCGGCAAAAGAGCTAGGGGTATCAAGAGCAACAATGTATCGTTTGTTGAATAAGCACAGCTTAATATCTGAAAGCACTATATAGAGAAATTACTATGTAGAGAAATCGAGCCACGTATCTAGCGTGGCTTTTTCGTTTCAGCGATATATTCTTTAGTTTTTATATAGCTCTTATGAATATGTTATATTTAAACGGATATGCAACAACTTACTAGGTGAATACTTTGTTTTCATAATGTTATAAATTTATAGGTTGAATTTTATACTCATTTGAATAGAATTTAACCGTGAAAGCAAAGTTATCTCTGCTTTATACATCATCATATATTTGGATTTTTTAGTTAGCTTGGAGGCGTAAATGAAACATTTTAATTTTATTCATCACATTTACGCATCGTCGGATTGTAGCAAAGATATGCCTGCTTACAT
This sequence comes from Vibrio kagoshimensis, assembly GCF_050337535.1. Taxonomy (NCBI): domain Bacteria; kingdom Pseudomonadati; phylum Pseudomonadota; class Gammaproteobacteria; order Vibrionales; family Vibrionaceae; genus Vibrio; species Vibrio kagoshimensis. The sequence continues at coordinate 51,398 of NZ_JAKJSZ010000007.1, read as the reverse complement.
GGCTGGTACATTTATGACTACCGATCTAGCCACCCAAGATAAATCTAACTAACAGATCCGTACCCTTATTTGGCTGCGGAAATAGCAGCTAAATGGGAACCTACCCCTTATCTCATCTAGAACGCTATTTTCTCAGTTAATCCTATTACTGGAGAATTATTATGCGTCACTCAATTTATTTAAAACTTGCGACTGTTCTTGTTCGTGCAGATCTACGCCGAGAAGAAAGAGAATGGCAACGAAAAGTTCGCCGTAGTTCATTTGATTTACCATGGGAAAACAAACATTTACTAAGAGATATTGGCTTGGAAAGTGATGGTCGACCTATTGCGTTTTCTGAACCTGAAGCTGTAACTATTGAGCGTCGAGTTCGTCATCTACGCCGAGTTTTAAGTGCACGAATACCAACGTAATATATGGGGTTGAGATACCTTCAGCCCCTAAACTGTATTGTGAGATATTTATTATGGTGTCGGGATTATTAGAGTGATCTTGAATGAATATCAAATTGAAAAGAGAAGTGGTTACTCACTTCTCTTTTTACGTTTCAAATGTATTTTTTAGCAAAGTAAATGACTTCAACTAAGCTTGAATAGAGCAGTGGAGGTGAATTATGCAAAAACATCAATTAGACATGTGGTTACACGGGCATCACAAGGAGTCTTATCAACCACCTAAAGTGTATGTGATTGGGTGTTCGGATGTTACTGAATACTTATTGGCAGTTGAATATAAGCATAAACTTGAACCAGTAAAAAAAGGCGGGGAGCCGTTACATTTCGGATCTTTGGATCAAGTAAAAGAAGAGCTAGTGCGATTGGGTATAGAGAAAGCGTATTTACGATTACACAATGCGTACGATGAGTTCGGCTCTACACCAAGCCAGCCCTATTGTGATATAGAGCTGTCATTAACTACGCATTAATTAAAAAGCCTTCAGAAATATAGATTAAAGGCTAAATAATTATAGGTAATGTGTCGTTAAAATTTGATGAGTAAATTGCGTTCTTAAATAGAAGCCTCTTGGCTTAGTTTTTATTGGTTTTCCATTTACGCCATAAGCTTCTGTGAGAACTCGGCTATTGGCTGCTTTTGGACGTAAGTGCAGAGCCTCTCCGTACCGGGCGGTGATTTGCTGTATGTTGCCGAGCACTATAATTTCCATTAGCTCTTCCCAGTCTCTTCTTAACACGTCCTCTTCTTCAGAGCTTGGTGTCCAAAGCAAAGGCGATCCAACTCTTCTATCCGCTAAAGGAATTTCTCTTTCTCCTTCAACTGGTATCCACAGCACTTTAGATAACTTATTTCGCACATGGCTGGTTTCCCAAGTTAAACCTTGTACACCGATCAGTGGAGCAACACAGACAAAAGTTGTCTCTAGTGGCTTTCCGCTATAACTGATAGGAATGCTTTTTAATTCGATCCCTAAGTTAACAAAATCTTGTTGAGGTTTACTGCCGGCGAGCGCTCCTAAATGCCATTCAAGTAACTGCCCAACCCAACCTTTATCTCGTTTAAGATCTGGTGGTACATCCATCTTGGCTTCGTTGGCTAACTCTTGAAATGACAATCCAGCAATAGCATTGGCTCTTTCTAGTAATTCTTCTTGGGTTTTAGGTTCTGGTTTCATAATAAAGAGGCAATATAAAAAATGAATTTTATCAGAAGTTATTGGAAATGATTACCGGTTAATAAACGATCTTGCAGTGCATCCTTTGATCAAAATTAAGGTTATCCACAGATTAGTTACGTAAAAATAAAAATAATTGCGATCTGTATAAATAAACAGGCGTTTTAAGATGAATAAATACTTGCTATATCAAGAGTAAAATGAAGCTTTTAGTGTGCTGTGTGGATAAAGGTCACATTGGTTGATCTTTGACCGATTGTTTTTCTGTAAAGATCCTTCCGGTTTTATTTTTATTTTAGTTTTTACTTTTATTTTAACTTGTTGATTTTTAATTGTTATATTTTTAAAGTTAAAGTGCTCAATAACTTTTCAATCTACATGAAGATTATTGATAGCCGATTATTGTTAATTCTTCACATAGTTATTCACAGAAAAGGTGAATAAATGTGGTCTATGTCTCACTCTTATGTGGGTAACTTAAATTTGAACAAAAGTTATCCAGAATTAAGAATAAAATCATAAATATCGGTTTAATCACATCACTAAGTTTGCTCCGCTTGGGGATATGTGGAAAAATCAATGTAATTAAAAATTTAGATAGAGGTTGGCCAGTGATAGATGGCGATGGTTACCGATTAAACGTTGGTATTGTAATCTGTAACAACCATGGTCAGGTCTTCTGGGCTAAACGATACGGGCAACATTCTTGGCAGTTTCCCCAAGGGGGGATTGATGAAGGTGAAACTCCAGAGCAGGCAATGTTCCGAGAGTTATATGAAGAAGTTGGTCTAACAAAAAAGGATGTGAAAATCGTTGCGACTAGTCGTCATTGGTTACGCTATAAGCTACCCAAACGCTTAGTTCGATGGGATTCAAAACCTGTCTGTATTGGACAAAAACAGAAGTGGTTTCTTCTACGACTAGATTGCGATGAATCTCGTATTAATATGCAGCGTGGAAGTACACCTGAATTTGATGGTTGGCGCTGGGTAAGCTATTGGTACCCAGTAAGACAAGTCGTTTCTTTTAAGCGAGATGTGTATCGTCGAGCAATGAAAGAATTCGCATCTTTAGCAATGCCGTTTAAAGAGCGAAAGACAAAAGGAAAACGTAAACAACGTAGAGGGTAAGCATGCTCAGTCAACTAAGGGACATAGTTGAACAAGTTTCAAGGGTTGAAGATGTTTATACTGCTCTTGATATTTTAGTAAAAGAGACATGCAGCGCGATGCAGACTGAATGCTGTACCGTGTACCTTGCTAACGATGAAATGCAGCGCCTTGAGTTGATGGCAACTCAAGGTCTGAATTTTAAAACTGACAGTATTCATATTAAATTTTCGGAAGGTTTAGTTGGTCTTGTTAAACGCAGTGCCGAACCTATTAACCTTGCAGAAGTCTCAAATCATCCTGCTTATAAGTTTTTCCCTGAACTAGGTGAAGATGTTTATCACTCTTTTTTAGGCACTCCAATTATCTATCGCAAGCAAGTGCTTGGCGTACTGGTTATTCAACAAAAGTCACCCCGTTTATTCAGTGAAATGGAAGAATCTTTCCTTGTCACTCTTTCTGCCCAGCTGGCTGTGATTGTTGCCCATGCACAAACGCAAGGTTTATGGCGTTTAGAGCAACAACAGCGTTTATCAAGCAAAGGTATCGCAGCTTCTTCGGGTGTAGCAATTGGCGATCTTTGGTGGGACAACACTCAACCTGAACTGACTGACGTCTATCCGGCCTCTACGCTTAATATTGAAAAAGAGCATGAGCAGTTGGTAGTGGCTATTGAAAATGCGCTGAGTGACTTTAGGCGTATGAGAAAGCGTTTAGATAGTGATATTAATAAAGATGCTTTGGCGATCTTTGATTTATTTACTCACTTACTGAACGATCCAATGCTTCGTAAAGATCTGAAATCTCAGATTCAAAAAGGTGATAGGGCGGATTGGGCACTAAGACAAGTCGTTGAAAGTTATTCAAACCGCTTCGCCAGAATGTCGGATGTGTACTTAAGAGAACGTGCTCAAGATATTCGCGAATTAGGACAAAGGTTACTCTACTTTCTCCATAATACTGAATATGAACAGCGTTCTTTAGAAAAGCCAATAATTTTAGTCGTTCGAGAGTTAACCGCTTCTGTTTTAGCTTCTATCCCTAAAGGGAAGTTATTAGCAGTGGTTTCTCTTGAAGGGGCTGCAAACTCTCATGCTGCTATTTTGTCTCGTGCTTTAGGCGTACCAGCAGTCATGGGGCTGAGCCTGAACCTCGAACAAATAAATGGTAAGCAAGCCATTGTTGACGGTTACAGCGGTGAAGTGTTCATTGAACCTGATAGTAACTTACTGAGTGAATATGGTGAGTTAGTGTTAGAGGAGAGTGAGCTCTCTTCAATGGTCAATCAAGAGCTGTTTAAACCGGCACTGACACAAGACGGCAGGCATGTTGATATTTTGTTGAATGCGGGGCTGAGTGCTGATACCAACATTGCACTTAATCAAGGTGTTGATGGCGTTGGCTTGTATCGAACTGAAATCTCTTTTCTTTTACAGCAGCGCTTCCCTTCAGAAGATGAGCAAGTGAAGCAGTATCGTTCAGTCTTGGAGAGCTATCCGAATAAACAAGTGGTTATGAGAACGCTTGATATTGGTGGAGATAAAGCCTTGCCGTATTTTCCAATTGAGGAAGATAACCCATTCTTAGGCTGGCGTGGGATTCGTTTTACACTCGATCATCCCGATATTTTTATCATTCAATTACGCGCAATGCTTAGAGCAAGCTGTGACAGTCAGAATTTAAGTATTTTACTTCCGATGATCTCTGGTGCACAGGAACTTGATGATGCCATCAAACTTATTGAACAAGCTTATGATGAAGTGAGTTTGTTGGATAGCCGAGTGAGAATGCCACGTATAGGGATTATGCTGGAAGTGCCTTCAATCGTGTATTTACTGCCTCTTATTGCTAATAAAGTGGATTTTGTATCAGTCGGCACCAACGATTTAACTCAATATTTATTAGCCGTAGACCGGAACAATTCACGTGTAGCGAGTGTCTATGAATCTATGCACCCTGCAGTGATTATGGCTTTGAAACAAATACACGATACTTGTAAACAACATTCATTACCTGTCTGTATATGTGGTGAGCTTGCAGGGGACCCGATGGGAGCCTTGTTATTAGTTGGGTTAGGGTATGACACCCTAAGTATGAACACCTCTAATGTTGCAAGAACTAAGTATTTGATTCGCCAATCTACGCATCAAGAGCTACAAGATTTGGCGAATAAAGCATTATCACAGCCCTACGGAAGTAGCATCTATAGTATGATGTTACGTTATTTTGAAGAACGAGAGTTTACTGGCTTTATTCGAGCGGGTAAGAAATAGGATATAACGTGACATATGAACTAATAGGCTTGCTAGTAGTATTAGGTGCGGTAGTTGGCGTATTAGCAGGTTTACTGGGTATTGGTGGCGGGCTACTTGTTGTTCCTGCTCTCCTTTTCCTCCTTCCGAAATCTGGGATATCCCCTGATATTGCTATGCAAATGGCACTGGCAACCTCTTTAGCCACAATAATAGTGACTTCAGGTTCATCCGCTTTAAATCATCTAAAGCTGGGTAATGTTGATATATTTGTTATTAAGTGGTTGATGCCAGGGGTCGTGATAGGGGGCTTCATGGGGTCTTTTATTGCAGATGTCATCCCTACGGAATACCTTCCTAAAGTTTTTGGTTTCATTGTGTTGCTACTTGCACTGCAAATGCTGCTATCGATTCGTTCGACCAGTCAAAAGTCTATGCCAAGTTCAGCTAAAACCATCATCTATGGTAGTGGGATTGGTGTTATTTCAAGCCTAGCTGGAATCGGTGGTGGATCATTGTCTGTGCCTTTTTTAAATTATCATGGCATAGAGATGCGTAAAGCTGTGGGTTCGTCCTCAGTGTGCGGTTGTGTGATTGCTTTATCAGGCATGCTTGGGTTTGTTTGGCATGGTTCATCCGTCGAACATTTACCTGAATACAGTGTTGGCTATGTGTACCTACCTGCTTTAGTTGCCGTTGCGAGTGCTTCTGTGCTGACAACTCGCATAGGGGCAAAGCTTGCTACTCAATTACCGACATCGGTTTTAAAAAAATTCTTTGCTGTATTTTTAATGTTCATTGCTGGCGCTATGTTGCTGTAGTCCCATTTCAGTATTCTTAGTCCGCGCGTTTCATTCATTGTTATTCATTTTATTGTTATAGAGAGTCGAGTATGTCTCAGGGGTTTATTGAATTCCCAAATATTGATCCTGTTCTTATCGAACTAGGTCCTATTGCTGTTCGTTGGTACGGGTTGATGTACCTTGTTGGTTTTATGTTTGCTATGTGGTTAGCGAACCGCCGAGCTGATAAGCCGAATAGTGGGTGGACGAGAGAGCAAGTGTCTGACTTATTGTTCGCTGGCTTTCTTGGAGTAGTAATTGGTGGGCGTGTTGGTTACGTTCTGTTTTACAACTTTGATTTGTTTTTGCAAGACCCGCTATATCTGTTCAAAGTATGGACCGGTGGTATGTCTTTCCACGGTGGTTTACTAGGTGTTATTAGCGCAATGTTCTGGTACGCACGCAAGAACGGTCGACCATTCTTTGGCGTGGCTGATTTTATCGCACCTTTAGTTCCGTTTGGTTTAGGGATGGGACGCCTAGGTAATTTCATGAACAGTGAATTATGGGGACGTGTAACAGATGTTCCATGGGGTATTGTTTTCCCTAACGGTGGACCCTTACCTCGACATCCGTCTCAGTTGTATGAGATGGCATTGGAAGGTATTGTTTTATTCTTAATCCTCAATTGGTTTATTCGTAAACCTCGCCCGTTAGGTTCTGTTTCTGGTCTGTTCTTGATGGGGTACGGTTCTTTCCGCTTCCTTGTTGAGTATGTACGAGAGCCTGATGCCCACCTTGGTTTGTTTGGTGACTTCATCTCTATGGGGCAAATATTATCGCTACCAATGGTGATCTTAGGTGCGTTGATGGTGGCGTGGGCATACAAATCAAACAGTAAAGTTGTTCAGTAGAATTCATTTTTGTTAGGAAAGTTATCGTGAAGCAGTATTTAGATCTTTGTCAGCGTATCGTAGATGATGGTGTGTGGATTGAAAATGAGCGGACAGGTAAGCGCTGTCTTACCGTGGTTAATGCCGATCTAACCTACAATGTTGGTCAGAATCAATTCCCGCTAGTGACAACTCGTAAAAGTTTTTGGAAAGCGGCTGTTGCAGAGCTCCTTGGTTACATCCGAGGTTACGATAATGCAGAAGACTTCAGAAAGCTTGGTACCAAGACTTGGGATGCCAATTCAAACTTAAATGACGCCTGGCTAAATAATCCTTACCGTAAAGGTGAGGATGATATGGGGCGAGTTTACGGTGTTCAAGGTCGAGCATGGGCTAAACCTGATGGCGGTCATATCGATCAATTGAAGAAAATTGTGGATGACTTGACTCGTGGTGTTGATGACCGCGGGGAGATTCTTAATTTTTATAATCCAGGTGAATTCCACATGGGTTGCTTAAGACCGTGTATGTATAGCCATCATTTTTCTTTATTGGGTGACACTTTATATTTAAATAGCACTCAGCGCTCTTGTGACGTGCCACTTGGACTTAATTTCAATATGGTTCAGGTTTATGTGTTTTTGGCTATCATCGCTCAAATTACAGGTAAGAAGCCTGGCGTGGCTTATCATAAAATTGTGAATGCCCATATATATGAAGATCAACTGGCGCCAATGAAAGACATTCAGTTGAAAAGAGAGCCGCTAGCTTCTCCTACTTTTCATATTAACCCTGAAATTAAGTCACTTGAAGATTTAGAAACTTGGGTGACATTAGATGATTTTTGGGTCGAAGGCTATGAATGCCATGATGCAATTAAGTATCCATTTTCGGTTTAACCTTTCCTAGTTGTTCTTTTGTTAAAGCGAGAAAAAATGGGAAAGGAGATAAGTAATCTTCGATAGATAACTTTAGATAAAGAAATAATGAAAAGGTTGGCTAGAAATAGCCAACCTTTTTTGTATCTGAAACTTTATCTTTGGATACAAAAATCCCCGCCTCAATGAGAGCGGGGATTTTTATTTAATATCGTATTTTATGAAAGGTAATGTCTATGCTGTTAGAGCAAGAATAGTACCTGGCATTACGATGAATACTGCAGCTAAGTAACCAGCAACAACAGCTTTGTTTTTTACTGCCATGTCAGAGATGAAATCTGCGCCCTTAACCGGCAGTTCACGTAGGAACGGAATACCATAGATAAATACTGTAGCCATCAAGTTAAACACTAAGTGAACAAGGGCAATCTGGAGTGCAAATACTGCGAACTCACCGGAAACGGCTGTTGCTGCAAGTAAAGCGGTAATACATGTACCGATGTTAGCACCAAGAGTGAACGGGTAAACATCACGAACCTTAAGGACACCCGTACCTACAAGTGGAACCATTAAGCTTGTCGTTGTAGAAGATGACTGTACTAGAATCGTTACAATTGAACCTGAAGCGATACCGTGAAGTGGACCACGACCAATTGCATTCTTTAGAATTTCACGAGCACGACCAACCATCAAACTCTTCATAAGTTTACCCATCACAGTGATTGCGATGAAGATAGTTGCGATACCCAATACAATCAGCATAACGCCGCCGACAGTATCACCAAATGTTGATAGAGGCTCTTTAATCGCGCTCACAACAGGCTTAGTAATAGGCTTGATGAAGTTAAAGCCTTTAATGCTCATATCACCAGTTGCTAGCATTGGAGAAACCAACCAATGAGAAATCTTTTCTAACATACCAAACATCATTTCTATTGGTAAGAAGATGGCAACGGCAAGGAGATTAAAGAAATCGTGAATAGTAGCACTTGCAAAAGCACGCTTAAACTCATCTTTACAACGTACATGACCAAGGCTAACTAGCGTATTAGTTACTGTTGTACCAATGTTAGCACCCATAATCATAGGGATAGCGACTTCAACTGGTAAACCACCAGCAACTAAGCCAACAATAATTGAAGTAACAGTACTTGATGATTGAATAAGAGCCGTAGCGGTTAAACCGATCATTAAGCCAGCAACAGGGTGAGATGCAAATTCAAATAAAACTTTTGCTTGTTCGCCCGTTGCCCATTTAAAGCCTGTACCTACCATTGAAACAGAAAGTAGTAGTAGGTAAAGCATGAATGCCAAGTTAGCCCAGCGTAGCCAGCGAGTAGTGCTCGCCATTGGCGCTGCTGCAGTAGTAGCTTGGTTCATAATGTATTCTCCATTTGACTGTAAGAGTCTGTGTTAAGTCTATGAGTTAATCTGAGCGTGATGTTAGAGGGGAAATATTTCAGTAATATTACATTTTTATGAGGTCTCTTTTTTTTCGTGATGTTTTAACTGTGAAATATGTAAATATAAAATGACACGCTAGTATCTATATGTTTTTAAAGGTTTTATTTTGGTTTTTGTTCGGTGGGATCTAGCTCGATTATTTGAATTTTTTTTCGGTTTTTATTTTTAATATGACAATGTGAAAATTGATATGTAGGAAAAACTATCGTTATTGTTCATTTGCGTAGGTTTTTACGAACTGTTTGAGGGGGCGTGTCATATTTGATATAAATAGAGGTGAATCCCACGATAATTGAGTCTCTATGTCGCACCTAAATTATAACCACCTTTACTATTTTTGGATGGTCTGCAAGCAAGGGTCTGTTACTAAAGCTGCTGAAGCATTGTTTTTAACACCTCAAACAGTAACTGGTCAGATTAAAGCGCTTGAAGAAAGAATGGATGGCAAATTAACGAAGCGAAATGGTCGTAGTGTTGAACCCACAGAGCTCGGTCAGTTAGTTTTCAAATATGCAGATCGTATGTTTGGCTTAAGCTACGAGATGCTTGATATCGTTAACTATAGTCAGCATTCCAATATTTTATTTGATGTAGGCGTAGCGGATGCTTTGTCTAAAAGGTTTGTCAGTAAAATATTAATGACTACCATTCCTGATGACAGCCGAATCCATTTACGTTGTTTTGAGTCTACTCATGAATTGCTACTTGAACAGTTATCACAGCATAAGCTAGACATGATTTTATCTGACTGTCCTGTTGATTCAGGGAAAAGCCCTGGGTTATTCAGTAAAAAGCTAGGTGAAAGCGGTATGAGCTTTTTCTGCTCTGGGGACATCGAAGGTGTCAGTTTTCCTGCAGTATTAGAACAAAAAAAATTGCTCATTCCTGGAAGTCGAACATCAATGGGCAGAAAGGTATTACAGTGGTTTGATAGGCAAGGGCTAAAGCCAGATATTCTTGGTGAGTTTGATGATGTTGCATTGATGAAGGCTTTTGCTCGTTATCATCCAGATGTGATCTTATTGGCACCAACGGTTTATATATCAGAACTTGAAGAAGACATCTCTTTACAATTACTTGGTGATATTGAAGAGTTTAAAGAAGAGTACTACGTCATATTTGCTGAAAGAATGATTCAGCACCCGGCAGTGAAAAATGTGTGTGATGCTGATTTCAGTAAGTTGTTTGAATAGCCTTATCTATAAATGAATAGTTTGGAAAAACATCAATTTGGATTATTATTCCAAGTATATTAGTAGTAAATCGTATTAGTAACATCGAATTTTCTGGTTATGAATGTCAGAAGTTGTATAGGAGTCGGCTTATGAACTTGAAAGATATGGAACAAAACTCATCTCAAGCGGTGATTTTGTTAAAAGCGATGGCTAATGAGCGACGTTTACAAATTTTATGCTTACTGCACAACTCTGAACTATCTGTTGGTGAACTGTGTGGGATGCTGGAATTAAGCCAATCTGCGCTATCTCAACATTTAGCGTGGTTACGCCGAGATGGTTTAGTCCAAACGCGTAAAGAAGCACAAACTGTTTATTACACTTTGAGTAGTGGTGAAGTGAAGGCGATGATTGAACTTCTACACAGCATCTACTGTGAGTAAAGAAACGAGCTGAAAATAAAAACTAAGTATCGAGTTCTGAAGTGAAGAAGTTGAAGGTTAAAAGTTGCATCAGGCTCTATTAGAAAAATAGAAATAAGCTATAAGTGCGAATTAATGGCTTAGACCAGGTGGTAAAAGCGAGATACTCAAATTTCAGATATAAAAAAACCGGCCAAGGCCGGTTTTTTCGTTAAGCGTTGTAATCGCAGTTCTAATTAAAGAGCTTTGATTGCAGCAGCGAAACGAGACTTATGACGAGCAGCTTTATTCTTATGAATAAGGCCTTTAACCGCCATACGGTCTAGAAGTGGTGTAACTTCTACAAGAGCTGCAGTTGCAGCTTCTTTATTGCCAGCTTCAATAGCTGCAATAGTTTTTTTCATGTAAGTGCGCATCATAGAACGACGACTAGCATTGTGCTGGCGACGTTTCTCAGCTTGGATAGCGCGCTTCTTAGCAGATTTACTGTTTGCCAAGGGTCTAACTCCCAAAAACTTAGTTCGGTGACAATTTAAGGGCGAGGACTATCCCTCATTAGCGCTTAATTGTCAAATGATTTGTGCAAAAACCCAGCTAAGCCAAACAATATTTGGATTGGAAGAGTCATCGCGGTTAAGATGGCGGGGATTCTAACAGCATTTGTAGACCAATGCTAATAAATATACCTTCAAGAATAGGATAGTATTTATCCTTGCCTAAAAGTAATCAACCAGTGTCAGAGGTTTTTGTGAGTAAACGACTGTTAAAGTCAGGCATGATCGTCAGTGCAATGACGTTTGTCTCCCGAGTGTTAGGGCTTGTACGAGATGTTGTCGTCGCCAATTTAATGGGGGCTGGAGCAAGTGCCGATGTCTTTTTCTTTGCAAATAAAATACCCAATTTTTTGCGCCGCTTATTTGCCGAAGGGGCATTCTCTCAAGCTTTTGTTCCTGTATTAACTGAATACCATGCAAAAGGTGATAAAGATAAAACCCGTGATTTGATTGCTAAAGTGTCAGGTACCTTAGGTGTCTTAGTTTCCATTGTGACTATTGCTGGTGTTTTAGGATCTGGGATTATAACTGCCATGTTCGGAGCCGGGTGGTTTATTGATTGGCTTAATGATGGACCGGCAGCTCCTAAGTTTGAATTGGCGAGCTTTATGCTCAAAATTACTTTTCCTTATTTATGGTTTATCACTTTTGTTGCTTTGTCTGGAGCCATTCTTAATACCCTAGGTAAATTTGCTGTTTCGTCATTTACACCTGTTTTTTTGAACGTGATGATTATCGGCAGTGCGTGGTTTATCTCTCCTAATCTTGCTCAGCCTGAAATTGGCTTAGCAATCGGCGTATTTTTAGGTGGCTTAGTCCAATTTCTTTTCCAAATGCCCTTTCTTATCAAAGCTGGAGTATTGGTTAAGCCTAAATGGGGATGGCGAGATCCGGGGGTTGTAAAGATCCGCACATTAATGATCCCAGCCTTATTTGGTGTATCTGTCAGTCAAATTAATCTGTTGTTTGACACATTCATCGCGAGTTTCTTAGCAACTGGCTCTATCAGTTGGCTTTATTACTCAGATAGATTACTCGAATTCCCCCTTGGTCTATTTGGTATCGCAATTGCGACCGTGATTCTTCCTGCTCTATCCCGTAAGCACGTTAATTCACAAGGTGATGGCTTTGCTCACACCATGGATTGGGGGGTTCGTATGGTTCTTTTATTAGGAATTCCAGCAATGTTGGGGCTGATAGTCTTAGCTAAACCAATGTTGATGGTTTTATTCATGCGAGGAGAATTTACACCACATGATGTAGACCAAGCTTCAATGTCTCTTGTCGCTTATGCTTCTGGGCTGCTGAACTTTATGTTGATTAAGGTACTAGCCCCTGGATATTACTCACGACAAGATACAAAAACGCCAGTGAAATACGGCATTATCGCCATGACCACTAATATGGTGTTCAACGCTATCTTTGCTTATTTTTATGGTTATGTAGGGTTAGCAATTGCCACTGCACTTTCAGCATTCGTAAATATGGCATTACTTTACAGAGGCTTGCATCGAGCGGGTGTTTATCAGCTAACTAAGACCACTTTAATATTCAGTGCTAAATTGGTGTTAGCTGGTGGTGTTATGGTGTCGGCAATATTATGGCAGCTAGAAAGCTCCCAGCAGTGGCTATCTTGGACCTTTGCTCACCGAGCATTTATGTTAGCTGCGTTAATTGGTTTTGGTGCGGCAGCTTATATCGCTTCAGTGCTTGTTTTAGGTGTCCGAGTAAAACATTTAAAAGCCGCGACAGATTAATGCTGATTAGTATATAATCCGTCGGTTTCACACAATAAATGATGCAAAATTACAGGTTTTAGCTGGTTATAATGGAACTTATCCGAGGCATTCACAATATTAAAGCACAGCATCATAGCTGTGTATTAACCATAGGTAACTTTGATGGTGTTCATTTAGGGCATCAGGAAGTTTTACAACAAGTATCGCGTCAAGCTGACTTGTTAGCGTTACCTTCTGTCGTTATGACATTTGAACCGCAACCTATGGAATTTTTTGCTAGGGATAAAGCGCCGGCGCGCCTGACTCGCTTGCGAGATAAGTTTGTTCAGCTCAGTAAACTTGATATTAATCGATTGCTGTGTGTGAATTTTAATCAGTATTTTTCGAGTTTATCCGCCGAAGCATTTATTAAAGAATTGCTTGTCGATAAGCTTGGCGTTAAGTTTTTAGTTGTTGGTGACGACTTCTGCTTTGGTAAAGGTCGTACCGGTAATTTCGCTATGTTAAAGCAAGCGGGTGAAAAATATGGTTTTGAGGTGGTGAGCACCCAAAGCTATTGTTTAGATAAACGCCGCGTGAGTAGCACGGAAATACGAAATGCATTAGCTGCAGATGATTTTGCAAATAGTGCTACGATGCTAGGGCGTGATTACAGTATCAGTGGTCGCGTTTCTCATGGTCGTAAATTAGGAAGAACGATAGGTTTTCCTACGGCTAATATTCCTCTTAAACGCTGTGTCTCTCCTGTATCTGGAGTCTATGTTGTGCAAGTTCTCGATCTTGATGGGGTGACCGTCGGTGGAGTGGCTAACATAGGGCAAAGACCAACAGTTGATGGAATTAGGCAACAACTAGAAGTACACTTTTTTGACTTTAAAGCCAATTTATATGGTAAACAGTTAGAAGTAGTACTTTTACATAAATTGCGTGATGAAAAGAAATTTGAATCATTTGACGCACTTAAAAATCAAATAGAATTAGATGCTGAAGCTGCAAGGGTGTTGTTGCTTCAGTTAAAGAATTAACCGGATGATTCCACTGGTTAAAATAATGTCTAACCTCGCCCAATATGACGGAATTAAGAATCGATGAGTGATTATAAAGATACCCTGAACTTACCTGAAACAGGGTTTCCAATGCGCGGCAACCTGGCTAATCGTGAGCCAGAAATGCTTAAACGTTGGTACAAAGAAGATCTTTACGGTGAAATCCGTAAAGCAAAGAAAGGTAAAAAGTCTTTCGTACTACATGATGGCCCTCCATACGCGAACGGCGATATTCATATTGGTCACGCGCTGAACAAGATTCTTAAAGACATTATTATTAAATCTAAGACCCTTTCTGGTTTTGACGCACCGTACATTCCAGGTTGGGACTGTCATGGTCTTCCAATTGAATTAATGGTTGAGAAGAAGAAAGGTAAGCCTGGTCAGAAGATCTCTGCTGCTGAATTCCGCGAAGAGTGTCGTAAGTACGCAGCAGGTCAAGTTGAAGGTCAGAAAGAGAGCTTCAAGCGTCTTGGTATCATGGGCGAGTGGGACAAACCTTACCGCACTATGGATTTTGGCACTGAAGCGAACATCATTCGTTCTCTAGGCAAAATTGCAGACAAAGGTCACCTTCTTAAAGGTTTCAAACCTGTTCACTGGTGTACTGACTGTGGTTCTGCTCTAGCTGAAGCTGAAGTTGAATACAAAGATAAAGTTTCTCCATCTATCGATGTGAAATTTTCTGCAGCTGACGAAGCTGCGCTTCTAGAGAAGTTTACTCTAGCTGAAGGACACGCTGGACAAGGCGAAATCTCTATCGTTATCTGGACGACAACACCATGGACTTTGCCTGCAAACCGCGCAGTATGTCTACGTGATGATCTAGAATACGTACTTATTCAAGTTGAAGCGAATGGCGAACAGCCAGCCCAACGTATCGTTGTTGCTTCTGAACTAGCAAAAGACGTAATGGACCGTGCGGGTATCGAGCGTTTCCATAACCTTGGTTTTGCTACTGGTGCTGATCTTGAGCTTTCTCAGTTTAATCACCCGTTCTACGACTTCACGGTTCCTGCTGTTCTTGGCGACCACGTTACAACAGATTCTGGTACTGGTGTGGTTCACACTGCTCCGGGTCACGGTCAAGAAGATTTCGTGGTTGGTAAAAAGTACAACCTAGAAATCGCTAACCCAGTAGGTTCTAACGGCGTTTACCTGCCAGACACTGAGCTATTTGCTGGTCAGCACGTATTCAAAGCGAACGACTCTGTTTTAGAAGTTCTAAAAGAGAAAGGTGCATTGCTGCACCACCACGCTTACGAGCACAGCTACCCACATTGTTGGAGACACAAAACTCCAATCATCTTCCGTGCAACACCACAATGGTTCATCTCTATGGATCAAGCTGGTTTACGTGCTAAAGCACTAGAGTCAACGAAGAATGTTGAGTGGATGCCTGAGTGGGGTCAAAGCCGTATCGAAGGTATGATCGAAGGTCGCCCTGAATGGTGTATCTCTCGTCAACGTACTTGGGGTGTGCCAATTGCTCTGTTCGTTCATAAAGAAACGTCAGAACTTCACCCAGAAAGCCCAGCTCTTATTGAAAAAGTAGCAAAGCTTGTTGAAGAGAAAGGTATCCAAGCTTGGTGGGATGTAGATGCTGCTGAACTTATGAGCGCTGAAGACGCTGATAAGTACGAAAAAGTAATGGATACGCTAGACGTATGGTTTGACTCTGGTGTTACGCACTTCTCGGTTGTGGATTCTCGTGAAGAGTACAACTTCCCGAATGAAGAAAGAACGCACAGTGCTGACCTATACCTTGAAGGTTCTGACCAACACCGTGGTTGGTTCCAGTCTTCTCTAATTTCATCTATCGCGATGAAAGACGAAGCGCCATACAAGCAAGTGCTAACGCACGGTTTCGTGGTTGATGGTAACGGCCGTAAGATGTCTAAATCTATCGGTAATGTTGTTGCTCCTAAAGATGTAACTAATAAGCTAGGTGCGGATATTCTGCGTCTATGGGTTGCTTCTACGGACTACACGAACGAAGTCGCGGTTTCTGACGAGATCCTTAAGCGTTCAGCTGATGCTTACCGCCGTATTCGTAACACAGCTCGTTTCTTCCTTGCGAACTTAAACGGTTTCAATCCTGCAACTGATCTGGTTCCTGCTGATGAAATGGTAGCACTTGATCGTTGGGCTGTAGGCCGTGCTCAAGCTGCACAAGAAGAGATTGTTAAAGCATACGGCGAGTACAACACTCACGGTGTGACTCAGCGTCTAATGCAGTTCTGTTCTATCGAAATGGGTTCTTTCTACCTTGACGTAATTAAAGACCGTCAGTACACAGCGAAGCAGGGCAGCCATGCTCAACGTAGCTGTCAAACTGCGCTTTACTACATCGTAGAAGCACTAGTTCGTTGGATGGCACCTATCATGTCATTCACAGCTGATGAAATCTGGAACGAAATGCCAAGCTCTTTACCAACTGGAGAGCAGCGCGATACGTTCGTATTCACTGGTGAATGGTTCGAAGATCTATTCGGTCTTGCAGAAGGTGAAGAACTAAGCAACGAATTCTGGGCTGAAATCCAGTCAGTTCGTGGCGCAGTGAACAAGCTTCTTGAAGACGCGCGTAAAGAAAAAACAATCGGTGGCGCACTGCAGGCTGAAGTAACTCTGTACGCTGACGACGCACTAGCGGCGAAAATCAACAAACTAGAAGATGAGTTACGTTTCGTACTGATTACTTCTGCAGCTGTTGTTAAGCCACTTAGCGAGAAGTCTGATACTGCTCAAGCAACGGACGTTGAAGGTCTATTTGTTGAAGTAGCCGCAACAGAAGCTGAGAAGTGTGACCGTTGTTGGCACCATACTCCAGATGTAGGCACAATTGAAGGTCACGAAAAAGTATGTGGTCGTTGTGTGACAAACGTCGATGGTGAAGGTGAAGTGCGTAAATACGCATAATTTGCTAGCAAGCAACTGAACTTTTTAGAAATATTATAGCCCCAGTATCTACTGGGGTTATTTTTAGGTTTTAGGAAAAGGTATGAGTGAACAATCACTAACATTAAAACAATCTGGTGTACGTTGGTTATGGTTAGCTCTGCTAGTCTTTATTGCTGATATCGCCATTAAGTTAGTTGTTATGGATAATATGGGATACGGCTGGGCAAATCGCATTGAGATCCTACCGTTTTTTAACTTACTGTATGTTCATAATTACGGTGCTGCTTTTAGCTTCTTAAGCGATCAAGGCGGATGGCAGCGTTGGCTATTTACCGGTATCGCTTTTGTGGTAACAGGCATGCTGACTTACTGGATGAGTAAGCTTCCAGCATCGGAGAAGTGGAACAACATCGCTTATGCAATCATCATTGGCGGTGCGGTTGGTAATGTATTTGACCGTGTTGTGCATGGCTTTGTAGTGGATTACCTAGACTTCTACTGGGGCGCATACCACTGGCCTGCGTTTAACTTAGCGGATATGGGGATCTGTATCGGCGCTGCGATGATTATATTAGATGGTTTTCGCAAGAAAGATGAAAGTAAATAAGCTGCTCTGAAGTCAGTCTATGACTCACAGATTAGAATAGCCCTAAGCGCTGTCGGTTGATTCCAACAGCGCTTTTTGTTTATGCTGCACAGGATAAGACAATCAAATAAAACTGTTCTTCCAATAATAAAGAAATCTAAGGAAAGTCACGTGGTAGCAATTAAAAAAGATTCAGCAGTAACTCTACATTTTACGATCAAAATGCAAGATGGATCTGTTGCCGATAGTACTCAGAATATGGGCAAGCCAGCGAAATTTATTATGGGTGATGGAAGCCTGAGTGAGAATTTTGAGCAATGCTTGATCGGCTTAGAAGCTGGTACAAAAAAGTCGATTGAATTAAAAGCAGAAGATGCGTTTGGTATGCCGAACCCTGACCATATTCATCATATGGATCGTGCGAAATTCGTTGGTGATGCAGAAGTTGAAGTCGGTACTATCATGGCGTTTTCAGGTCCTGACGGTATGGAAATTCCAGGTATTATTACTGAAATCGCTGGTGACTCGGTGACGGTTGATTTTAATCACCCCCTCGCGGGACAAGATGTTACTTTCGACGTAGATATTTTAGAAGTTGAATAGAGATTGATTGGCAAGGCTAAGAGGTTCTAGCCTTGCCTTCGGATAGACATAGCACCTTACAGTCGATCCTAACCAAGCGCTTCACTGTTTTTGAGCTTCACTGTAGAATGCATGCTTCGCTAATCGCGAACTCCATGGAAACGATTTTAGCCCCGCTTTAAGCTTATAGCCTCTGCGTTAAGCTATGGGTATGTAAAGTGACAATGAATTGAGCAATAAAATGAAAATAATGTTAGCTAACCCTCGTGGCTTTTGTGCCGGTGTTGATCGTGCGATCAGTATTGTTGAACGTGCACTTGAGATGTATCAGCCGCCTATTTATGTTCGTCATGAAGTGGTTCATAACCGTTTTGTTGTTGAAGGGTTAAAACAGCGTGGTGCTATCTTTGTTGAAGAAATCAGTGAAGTGCCTGATGATAATATCGTGATCTTTTCTGCCCATGGTGTATCACAAGCTGTTCGCAAAGAAGCGAAAGAGCGCGAACTTACCGTTTTTGATGCGACTTGCCCGTTGGTAACGAAAGTTCATATGGAAGTGGCTCGTGCAAGCCGCAAAGATATGGAAGTGGTATTGATTGGTCATGCTGGTCACCCTGAAGTTGAAGGTACTATGGGGCAATACGCTAGTAAGTCAGGTGGTATGTATTTGGTAGAGAAACCGGAAGACGTTCAACATTTGATAGTTAATGATGCGTCCAACTTGCACTATGTCAGCCAAACGACATTATCGGTTGATGAAACCGCTGATGTGATCGAAGAGCTGCGCCGTGTTTTTCCTGAGATCCAAGGTCCACGTAAAGACGATATTTGTTACGCGACACAAAACCGACAAGATGCCGTTCGTGAAATGGCGAATGATGTAGATGTGGTTATTGTTGTTGGTTCTAAGAACTCATCAAACTCCACAAGACTAAAAGAATTAGCCGAAAAGTTAGGTACGCCAGGTTATCTAACAGATTGCCCAGAAGACATAAAACCTGAATGGGTCGAAGGCAAGGTTAAGATAGGTGTTACAGCCGGTGCATCAGCTCCTGAAGAGCTTGTGAATCAGATCCTTGATCGTATTCGAGAGTTAGGTGCTGAGGGGATTGAAGAGATTCAAGGGCGTGAAGAAAATATGTTTTTCGAAGTGCCTAAAGAGTTACAAATAAAACAGATAGACTAACGATTCTAAATGGGGTTTGAGTGTAAGTCGTACTCAAATCCCATGACTCGTCCATACTTGCCTTATGAACAATGTTTGAATTACCCGCCCACTATTGAATCCCTAACTGCTCTTTTAATACTTTCAAATAGCGCCGGCTCACTGGGATCTCAAAGCCAGTTGAAGTGATGATTTCAGCCAAACCATTCTCTAAAAGCTTTATTTCTTGAATCCATTGTATATTCACTAAAAACTGCCTGTGACAGCGAATCAAATGAGTTTTTTCCTCTAGTACCTTTAGTGTCAGTTGTGAGCAAGCAGTTTGTGTTGAGCTTCTTACATGAACACCACTAATATCAGAGTAAGCGCACTCGACTGATTTACTCGACATAATCACAATTCTGTTATGCCCAATACAGGGAATTTGCTCTAAATTTTCAGGTGCGATTTCATTAACACTTTGCACTGGTAGAGTGAGCCCTTGGTTGTGCACCTTACTTAATCTAGTCACGCTTTTTTTCAGGCGCTGTGGTTCTACGGGTTTAAGCAAGTAATCAAAAGCATTGTCTTCAAAAGCTTGAATCGCATATTGATCGTAGGCAGTAACAAAAACAACGTAAGGCATAGAATCAGGGTCGAGCATGCTAAGTAATTCAATTCCAGTGACCTGTGGCATTTGAATATCAAGATAAACCACATCGGGCTTGAGTTGGTTTATTTTCTTCAAACCTTCAATCGCATTACTTGCTGAGCCAATCACTTCCACACCGCCAGTTTCAAGAAGAAGCTCCGTTAACTCCTCTCGTGCAAACTGTTCGTCGTCGATGACTAATGCCTTCAACATACTTGCTCCTTAAGAATAAGCGTGCCGTGTAAAGCTATCTTCGCTTGTAAAAGTCTCGTTCCTTGTGACATTTCTAAACCTGATTATGAGTATGTGATTGGAAATGATCTTGCTTAGGGATCATAAAGCTCATTCGGGTAAATTGCTGTGGAATACATTCTATTTTTAATGAAGATTGAGCGCCAAATAGATGAGTGAGTCGCTTATCTACAATTTCCATGCCTAGCCCTTGATGGTTATCCTCGGGATCTTGGTAATTACCAGCATTGTCTTCGACTGTAATTTTAAAACCATGAGCAGTTTCTTGGCTGTATATTCGAATGCATCCACCTTCGAGTAAGTTCGATATCCCATGTTTAATGGCGTTTTCAACCAAAGGTTGCAAAGTGAAGCTTGGAATCTTCAAGTCATATAAACTCGGGTCTATCTCCCAAATAATTTCAAGCCGATCAGTAAAGCGAGCTTTCTCAATCGTAAGGTAGGAATTGACGTGAGCAAGTTCATCTTTGACTGTTACCGAGCTGATGTTTTGCTTGAGATTACTGCGGAAAAATTGAGAAAGGTGCTGTATTAATCCTCGCGCTGTATCCGGATCTTTTCTTGTAACTGCACTAATGGTATTCAAAGCATTGAACAAAAAATGTGGGTTTACCTGTGCGTGTAAAAGTTTTATTTCGGCTTGAGTAAGTAAGGTTTGCTGTTGCTGATAATTACTAAAAAGCAGTTGGCTTGAAAGCAGTTGGGCAATACCTTCAGCCATAGACATGTTGATGGTAGAAAATAACTTTAGCTTAGGCTCGTACAGCTTTATTGTGCCGACCACCTCATCACCTGAACGTAATGGAATAATGAGTGCAGATCCTAATTTACAGTTGACGGATAAGGAGCATTGGTATGGAGTATCTTTACCATCCAGATAAATAATATCGTTTTTATTCATTGCTTCGAGGGTGGAATGCGAAGAAATTGGCGTATTGGGTTTATGGTGTTCATCGCCAATGCCTACAAAAGCTAAAATTTTCTCTCTATCGGTAATGGCGACTGCACCAACATTGGTTTCCTCATAGACAATACGAACAATTTGCTCTGCGTTTTTTGAATTAAACCCACCATGTAGTATCCCCACAGAACGTTCTGCAATGGTCAAAGCTCGGCGAGAGAAGGTCGCAGAATACTTCTCAAAAATGGTTTTTTTATCTTGGATAATGCTCATAAAGAGTGCAGCACCACATGAGTTTGCGATAATCATTGGCGCAGCAATATCAGAAACAAGCGCGTAAGACTGAGCAAAAGGCTTGGCAACGATCAGTAAGACGAGCATTTGGATAATTTCGGCAAACAATGTGATTGAGAAAACAACCATAGGGTTAAATAGTTGCTCCGTTTTATTCCTGCGAACTAAATAAATATGAAGTAGCCCGCCAATTAGACCTTCGGCGGTGGTAGAAATAGCACAAGCAAGGTCGGTAAATCCCCCTAATGAATATCGATGAATTCCTCCTGTTAGCCCAACGGCGAAGCCAACTACAGGCCCTCCAAATAACCCGCCCATGACCGCTCCAATCGCTCGTGTATTAGCAATGGCGTCATTGATTTGCAAGCCAAAATACGTACCCATGATACAAAATAATGAGAATACGACGTAGAGACTGAACTTATGTCTTAGTCGAGAAGAAACATTGAGTAAAGGAAGGAAAATTGGCGTTTTACTTAGCATGTAAGCAAGTACTAAGTAGACGCACATTTGTTGAAGTAAGGAGAGAACCAGTTCCATTACAAACCCTTAAAGATCAGATGTTATAAGTTTAAGTGATTGATTAGTATTAAACAAAACAAATAAGGGATTAGATGGAAAGGCTTAACCTTGGCGTAGGTAATGATTAAAGTTAGGTAGAAAACAGATGTTATGACCTAACTTTAATCACTACCGTCTCAGTGTTTTAACCCACTGTTTAATTCATTTGTAGAGCACTGAAAGATCAGTAGAAAATGAATAATTCAGAGGTATCAAATAACTTAAAAAATGAAAAATCTTCCATGTTTTTCTCCTAGCACTAGAATATTTAGGCGTTTGGTTTTTATCGTTATCTATTTAACCCTAGTGCAGGTCATGGTGGTTTTCCATGCCTATTTCTATTCTTATTTGTTGCTTTAGCAATGCCTTGTTTTTAGTTAGGAAAAACTAAGCCCATCATATGATGGGCTTAGAAGGGTTTACTTAAGCTTTAGATAAACCCAAGTTGCAAGCAAAGGTGTTACTTATTATTGAAGCTGCTGTGATTGTTGAGATCATTGTCTCTATGCAGTTTTAGTGACTGCTTTATTTTCATCAGCTGATTCATCTTGTTCATTTGCGTAGTCACGTTCGCCTTTCCCTTTGGAAATCTTGATGACATAAGCGGTAATCAATAGTGCAGATACAACGCCGACAATAGTCGATAATTGCATTGGTAAGCCAAAGCCAAGTTGGCTGTTACTTAAAATAAAGGTGATACATACTGTTGTCATGAAAATAGCTGGAACGGTTGTTATCCAGTGCAATTTATTATGGCGTAGTAGGTATGCGGATGCTGTCCACAGCATCATGACTGCGGTTGATTGGTTAGCAAAACCAAAGTAGCGCCAGATAATACCGAAATCTACTTGAGTCAAAATGCCACCTAGAACAAACAGAGGTAATGCCATTAGTAGGCGGTTACGAAGAGTTTTCTGTTCCATGTTGAAGTATTCAGCAAGGATAAGACGGCTTGAACGGAAAGCTGTGTCACCAGAAGTGATTGGTAGAATAACCACGCCAAGGAAAGCAAGGATACCACCAAATACACCCAGCAAACCAAATGAAGCGCTGTATACCACGTTACCCGGACCACCATTTGCAATCGCGTCAGACAGAGACTCAACTGAACCGAAGAACGATAGAGCAAGTGCACACCAGATTAGAGCAATGATACCCTCACCAATCATTGCACCGTAGAAAACGAAACGGCCGTTCTTTTCATTTTCCATACAACGCGCCATAAGTGGTGACTGAGTCGCGTGGAAACCTGATATAGCGCCACAAGCAATAGTGATGAATAGTGCAGGCCAAAGTGGTAGGTCATTTGGATTCATGTTGGTGAACATGTCTTTCATCTCAAAGCCACCCATGATTTGGTGCTCGTCTGATAAGCCAATCGCAGTGATTAATCCAACAGACATGAAAATCAGCAGTGCGCCAAACAGTGGGTAGAAACGACCAATAATCTTATCTACAGGGACAACAGTAGCGATGATGTAGTAGGCAAAGATAATCACAACCATTGTAGACATCGACATGGTGAAATCAGTTTGGTCATTGACTAGGTTAGTAATCATACCTGCAGGTGCTGAAACAAAAACAACCCCAACAAGAAGAAGTAGGACAATGGCAAAGATATTCATAAAGTGTTTTGCGCCATTACCTAAATAACGTCCAGTGATAGTAGGAACTGAAGCTCCGCCATTACGGATAGATAACATGCCAGAGAAGTAGTCGTGAACTGCGCCTGCAAATACACAGCCTAGAACAATCCATAACATTGCGGCAGGACCGTATAAAGCCCCCATAATCGGTCCAAATATTGGTCCAACACCTGCGATGTTAAGTAATTGAACTAAATATACTTTAGGTGTCGACATGGGTACGAAATCCACGCCATCTTGTTTGGTAATTGCTGGGGTTTTACGGTTTTCATTGATACCGAAAACCTTTTCGATAAAAGTACCGTAAATAAAATAGCCACCAATTAAAGCTGCTACGCAAGTTAGAAACCACATCATAACGTGTTATCCCTGAGTTGAATGAGTAAGTCAGAGTGCATACTAGAATAAGGAAATAGAAGCTTCACGCGATACTGAAGCGAGTGGTCGAATGGCGAGTTTAGTGGTGCTTATCTGAATTAAGTGGTTTGGAGGAAGCTTGAGTGGTTTAGGATAAGTGCGAGTGGCTAATTAAAATGTCTAAGTGGTTATTAATCTATTTAAGTGGTTCTATCTGTTAGGTTGCCAGCTTTTACAAATATCTAACGCTTTGCTATATCGAGAGTTTCACTAATGCTTAGTTTGTTGGAACACTTCAGACCAATGCAAATATGACTACTGATTAAAAGGGATTTAAATCGTTCACTGGTTATTATTGCCTTTTAGTGGCAACCTATAGTTATAAAAGTAAGGGATTGAAATGAAAAGAATAACAACGTGTTTATTGGCTATGGCTGCATTGTCAGGTTGTACGGCAAACCTTCAAGATCTAGCAAATGAAGGTGACTGGGTCGAAATAGGTTATCGAGACGGTGTGAAAGGAAACCCTCAACGTCTATATAGTGAGTTATCAGCATTAGGCAGTGTTGATCAAGCGAGTTATGAAACGGGTTATCAGCAAGGTGTAGAAGAGTTTTGCGATCCGAACCATGCCTTTCAAATTGGGCTGTCAGGTCAGTATTACGAAGGAGTATGCGCAGGCTTCGAGCATGCTCAGCAGTTCCGTATGGAGTGGCAACGTGGTTGGACTGAATACAGTAACTAGGTTTTTCTTTTTAAGATCTAGTTGAGTACATTCAACTTAACGCGCTTTTTATCTTTAAGACGATTAGAGATGCAAAGCGCGTTTTGTTTTTAACGAGACCTACATTTAATGAGATCTATATTCAATGAGGTCTATATTCAATGAGGTCTAAATCTAAAGCTCAGTATTGATCTCGACAGCCTTACGTAGGAAACCTTGCTGTTTCGAAAGTTGTAGCTTTGCGGTAGCTAAATCTAGATCAGTTAAGATCATTAAGATCGCAAGTTTAACCTCGTAGTTGGTTTCTCTTAAGGTCGATACGGCTTGATGCTTCTCACAGTCTGTTGCTTGCATAACAATTCTTGCCGCTCGAGCGACCAGCTTTTCATTGGTCGCTTTTACATCCACCATCAAGTTCTGATAGCTTTTTCCTATTCTGATCATACTCGCAGTCGTCAGCATGTTGAGAACCAATTTTTGCGCTGTGCCTGACTTTAAGCGTGTTGAGCCCGTCAATGCTTCAGGACCAACTACCGGGCTTATGGCGATTTTAGCAATGTCAGCAATTGGAGAGTCAGGGTTACAAGATAGGGCAATGCTAGTGGCACCGATCTCATTAGCATACTCCAAACCGCCAATAACATAAGGTGTTCTACCACTTGCGGCAATCCCAACTAACACATCATTTTCAGTAAAATTAATGTCTTTTAGGTCGTTTTCCCCAAGTTCAGGTGAATCTTCGGCTCCTTCTTTTGCTTTTAATATTGCCTCTGGTCCACCGGCAATAAGACCCACTACCATTTGGTCAGAAACACCAAAAGTCGGTGGGCACTCAGATGCATCAAGTACCCCTAAACGACCACTGGTGCCTGCGCCCATATAAATAAGTCGAGCACCTTTTCTAAATGCTTCCGTTATTTTATCTACGGCTTGAGCGATTTCGGGTAAAACTTTTTCGACAGCTAGAGGGACTTGTTTATCTTGCTGGTTAATACGTTCAATTATCTCGTGTGATGAAAGAAGGTCTATATCCATGGTGTCTGGGTTTCGTCCTTCAGAGACGAGTTGAGATAAGGCTGAAATTAAAGCGTCGTTGGTCATAGGTATCCTTAAAGATTGTCTACGAGCAGCTGTGGGAGGTCAGTCTGCATAATATAAAACACCCAAAGAGGCGAGCTTACTCGCCCCAGTCACTTCAGGTAAATTACTAGGTAAGTTATGAATTCGTCGTTGGGCAAGCCATGCGAAAGCCATTGCTTCCATATAATCAGCGCTGACACCTTTTGAATCTGTGGAGGCAACATTCCAATTAGGGAGTAATCGAGTAAGCCTTTCCATGATGAGTGGGTTACAGGCGCCACCGCCACAAACCAGTAATTCAGGTTCGGTGCCCAAGTGATAGCGGTTAACTTCGTTTGCTATTGTGGTTGCGGTAAATTCACAAAGTGTACATTGAACATCTTCAGGTGATAAATGGGTAAATTGAGATAACTGTTTTTCGAGCCAAGGTAAATTAAATAGTTCTCGCCCAGTACTTTTTGGAGGACGTTGCTCGAAATAAGCGTTACTTAGTAGTTGTTCTAATAATGGTTCGTGAGTAGATCCTTGCTTAGCAAATTGTGCATCACGATCGAACTTCTGGTTGAGGTGTTTATCAACCCAAGCGTCCATGAGCATGTTGCCAGGTCCGGTGTCATAGCCAAGTACTGGGTGATTTGGTCGCAGAACGGAAATGTTGGCAATGCCACCAATATTTAGGACGATAACTGAGCTAGAGCTTGCTTTGAATATCGTGTGATGAAATGCAGGGACTAAAGGTGCACCTTGCCCGCCTAACGCCATATCTTTTCGTCTAAAGTCAGCAATCGTTTGAATACCTGTTTTGGTCGCAATGACGTTGGCATCACCTAACTGCATAGTAAAGGGAGAAGAGCCTGTAGGTTGATGAAAAACCGTTTGACCATGGTTACCTACCGCAGTGATATCTTTTGCAGAGTAGCCAGACCTTTTGAGTAAATCTAATACGGCATCAGCAAAGAGGTGACCAAGCTGGTGGTCTATTTCACCAATGGTTTTTAAATCTGTAGCTTGACCAATACAAACATTGAATAAGCTTTGTTTAAGACTATTAGGCATTGGGTAGTCACCATGGGCAATAAGGGAAATTTTATTGCCATTAATGTTGACTAATGCTGTGTCGACTCCATCCATGCTAGTGCCAGACATCACACCAATATAAAGCTCTCTCTGTTTCATTCCTAAACTCTTCCGACATTGGGTTAAAAACATTGTAATGCAAAATCAAAGGGAATAATCTCGATAAGTTTATGAATTTTAGGCTTAGTAAGGGATAAATATGGGACCGTTATGGCTCGATGTCGCAGGTTATGAATTGACGGCAGAAGATAAAGAAGTTTTGGAGCATCCAACCGTAGGTGGTGTCATATTATTTGCTCGTAACTATTATGATAGTGAGCAGCTTCTAGCCTTGAATACCGCTGTAAGAAAAGCGGCTAAGCGTCCTATTTTAATTGGTGTTGACCAAGAAGGCGGAAGAGTTCAGCGTTTTCGTGACGGGTTTTCTATCATTCCTGCTGCTCAAGAATTTGCGAAACATAAAAATGGTGAAGAATTAGCGGAGCAAGCTGGCTGGCTAATGGCGGCTGAGCTGATTGCTCACGATATTGATTTAAGCTTCGCGCCTGTTTTGGATAAAGGTCATGAGTGTAAAGCGATAGGAAACCGTGCTTTCGGCGATAATATTGAGACTATTGTTCGCTATAGCAGTGCATTCATATCGGGCATGAAGTCAGTTGGAATGGCAACAACGGGTAAACACTTCCCTGGGCACGGTGGTGTGATTGCTGATTCCCATTTAGAAACCCCTTATGACGAGCGCCATGATATTTTTGAAACTGATATGGCTATCTTTAAGGCTCAAATTGAAGCTGGCATTCTTGATGCAATGATGCCAGCGCATGTGATTTATCCCAATTACGATAGCCAGCCAGCTAGTGGTTCTAAATACTGGCTTCAGACTGTACTTAAGCAGCAGTTAGGGTTCAAAGGGCTCATTTTCTCTGATGACTTAACTATGGAAGGGGCGGCAATTATGGGTGGACCCGCCGACAGAGCGAAGGCTGCTTTGAATGCGGGTTGTGACATGGTGTTGATGTGTAATAAACGAAATGCACAAATTGAAGCTCTTGATCACTTAGCTATTCAAGAGGTGTCTTTAGCTAACTCATTGCTTAAAAAACGCAACTTTGATTTACCAACTCTTCATTCGGATAGCCGATGGAAAGAGGCTTCAGAACAAATTAAGCGAATGCTAAACGCTGGGTGATAAATAAACACTCTATAAGTTTTAAGGAGGCGATATGAGAAATATCGTCTTTTTTGTATGTGTGAGACGCGGTTTAGAACTATTTGTATCTTATAACTAATTAAAATCTTAGTGTAAATATTAATTTACACTAAATGTTTTTTATTATTTACACTTGCAATCGTTTTTATAGCTGTTATTTTAGTTTCTAAAGATTGTTAGCCCATATGGATGTCTGGGTGTAAAAATAAATATACAGGTTGAGTTATGCAAAAGAGTGAATTAAGCAATGTCAATATTATCGACGAACAGGTACTGATTACTCCTGAAGAACTTAAAGAAAAACTGCCTTTAAGTGATAACGCTCGTCGCTTTATTCAAGAGTCTCGCGAAACTATCGCTAATATCATTCATAAGAAAGATCACCGTATGCTTGTAGTGTGTGGTCCTTGTTCTATTCATGATCTAGAAGCTGCGAAAGAGTACGCGAAACGCCTTAAAGCATTGTCTGAAGAGCTTAGTGACCAACTGTATATTGTGATGCGTGTGTACTTTGAAAAGCCAAGAACTACCGTTGGCTGGAAAGGTTTAATCAATGACCCGCATTTAGATGGCACTTTCGATATAGAGCATGGTTTGCATGTAGGTCGTGAGCTTCTTGTTGAACTAGCAGAGATGGAAATTCCATTAGCGACAGAGGCACTTGATCCTATTAGCCCACAATACTTAGCCGATACATTTAGCTGGGCAGCAATTGGTGCTCGTACTACCGAGTCACAAACACACCGTGAAATGGCAAGTGGTCTATCTATGCCAATTGGCTTCAAAAACGGTACTGATGGCAACTTAGGTACGGCAATTAACGCAATGCAAGCGGCTTCTTCAAGCCACCGTTTCATGGGTATTAGCCGCGAAGGTCAAGTTGCATTACTGACTACTCAAGGTAACCCAAATGGTCATGTGATTTTACGTGGCGGTAAGCAGACTAACTACGATTCAGTATCCGTTCATGAGTGTGAGCAAGAGCTTCAAAAAACAGGTCTTGATGCTGCATTAATGGTGGATTGCAGCCATGCAAACTCTCGTAAAGATTACCGACGTCAGCCATTGGTTGCTGAAGATGTGATTCACCAAATTCGTGAAGGTAATAAATCTATTATTGGTCTAATGATTGAGAGTCATTTGAACGAAGGTAACCAGTCTTCTGATATCCCTCTAAATGAAATGAAGTATGGTGTTTCAATTACGGATGCATGTATCAATTGGGATTCAACTGAGGCACTATTAAAACATGCACATACGGAGTTAGTCCCGTTCTTAGAAAACCGCCTGAAAGGTTAGTTAGCTACAAGTTAAGGTTTTTAACTAAAACTTTTTAATTAAGATGTTAGCTAAAGTTTATTAGTCAGAGTTTAAAGTTTAAGTGCCTCATTGATTTGGGGCATTTAAAGATCTGTCGTTAGTGAGATTCGGGCTAGCACAGGCTTATAGATAGTAAGGAATAAAATGGCCGTTGAACTGAACGCATTACGCGACCAAATCGATGCAGTCGATAAACAAATGTTGGATTTACTGGCTCAGCGCCTTTCTTTAGTTGAGAAAGTCGGAGAGGTTAAAAGTGAGCACGGTTTGCCTATTTATGTACCAGAGCGCGAAGCCGCAATGCTTGCCTCGCGTCGTAAAGAAGCTGAAAAAATCGGTGTACCGCCACAGTTAATTGAAGATATTTTACGTCGCACCATGCGTGAGTCTTATGCCAGTGAGAAAGACTCTGGTTTTAAGTGCCTTAAGCCAGAATTGCGTTCAGTGGTTATTGTTGGTGGTAATGGTCAACTTGGTGGCTTGTTTGGACGTATGTTCAAGCTTTCTGGTTACGATGTGAAAATCTTAGGAAGTAAAGACTGGGATAAAGCTGATGAGCTACTAGACAATGCTGGTCTTGTTGTTGTTACAGTGCCAATCCACTTGACGGAAGGTGTAATTGAAAAGCTAGGTAACTTGCCGAGTGACTGTATCTTATGTGATTTAACATCCATTAAGTCTAAGCCTCTGCAAACTATGCTTAACATGCATTCAGGTCCTGTTGTGGGTTTACACCCGATGTTTGGTCCTGACGTTCCAAGCCTTGCTAAACAAGTGATTGTTTACAGTGATGGTCGTGATGAAGAAAGCTACCAGTGGCTATTAAAACAATTTGCTATTTGGGGTGCTAGCCTATGCCAAATGGATGCCGCTGAGCATGATCATGGTATGACCTTAATTCAAGCACTCCGCCACTTCACTTCATTTGCTTACGGTCTTCACTTAAGTAAAGAAAACCCTAACATTGATCAGTTGTTGAAACTTAGCTCGCCAATCTACCGATTGGAAATTGCGATGGTTGGTCGTCTGTTTGCACAAGACCCTAACCTATACGGTGACATCATTCTTTCATCGGATGAAAACATTGAGATGATTAGACGTTTCCATAATTGTTTTGGGGAAGCATTGAAGATTTTAGATGGTAAGGATAAGGAAACCTTTGTTCAAAGCTTCAATCAAGTTAGTGATTGGTTTGGTGATTACTCTCAACAGTTTTTAGAAGAAAGTCAGAACCTATTAAAGCAAGCCCATGACTCTATTCATAGAGGCTAGAATCGGTTTTAAATCATAAAAAAGAGCGACCATTTGGTCGCTCTTTTTTGTATTGAATGTCTAGACAGCATTCGGTCTATAGTAGGCCAGAAGCAATTCGCTCATAGTAGACTAGAAGTAATTAGCTCATCATAGCCCCAAAGCAATTAGATCATAATAGGCTAATTAGTCGTGATAGGCTTTTTGCTATCTTCACTCGATACCGTTTCAATACTTGAATCTTTGTATGGAACATTGGTTAAATTAATTTGCAGCCTAACCACGTTATCAATTAATTGAACAAGTGGACCCCATTTCACTTTTGTTTCTTTTTCGAAAACGTAATTAAAGTTCTCGGGTGTCCAATCCATTAAGTACTGAGGGTTAAGTGAACGCCCTAAAAAGCGTACTTCATAGTGCAAATGAGGACCGGTAGAGTTACCAGAGTTACCACACTTTGCGATTACATCGCCTTTACTCACAAATTGACCGCTGCGAACATTAAACTTTTGCAAGTGAGCATATGAACTCATGAAACCAAAAGAGTGACGCATAGTTAGGAAGTTACCAAAGCCTTTTTTACTTGGTCTGACGGTTTCGATCACCCCATCAGCAGGAGCTAGGATTTCTTCACCACGCTTACAAGTCAGGTCAATACCTGTATGAGTATGTCTCTTGCCCGTTATAGGGTTAGTTCTTCGACCGTAAGATGATGAGATGCGTTGGTAAGCCATAGGGCTATCATTAGGAATCAAACGAAACATGGTCGCTCTTACCGCTGAATCAATTGCAGCAGCATCAATACGATCTTCTAAAGTCGAATCATCCGCTAACAAGTCTTCATCGGCTAGACCTAAAACAGATTCGACATCAAAAACACGTTTTCCAAGCAGTTGAATTTTCCCTTCTTTTTCTGTTAATTCTTGTGATAAAGAGTGGTTGGTGTCCACCTGCTCTTGATACAGAGATTCCACTTCACCTTTTTCAATATGAAGTTGGCTAAGGGCACTTTCAAATTCAGCTTGTTTTTCAGAAGTTGTAATCTGTTGGTTTTGATTTTCTGAATATAAATATACAGATCCGCCTATTAAGACAGGCACAGATAATAGTGCAGAGGCAATTAATAAAAGGGATTTTCGACCAAAGTAAAACGTCTGTTCCCCTTGGCCAGAAGGAATAGTGATAGAAACTTTTTGGGACATAACTACATAACAAAATGGTTTATTTAACTAACTAGAGCATTTGCTTATTGAATTTAGCTGCCTAGGTCGGATAGGTGTTCAATTTCGCGGTGAAGTAACTCATCATCACCGACATTAAGTTCAACTAAGCGTTTCAAATGACTAATACTATCAATATCTAAATGCTCTATGCGTAAACGCATTGAGGTATTGTTGGTAGAAATAATTGAAGCTTCTAGTTGAATCACTACATCACTATCATTTAGCTGAAAGCTAACATGAAGAGGTAAAGAGTGATTGAATAACAAAGCATCATCGCACTGCAGTAATACACCATGTAGCGATAAATCTTGAACAAAACCATTGAGTTGTAATCGGTCTTGTGAAGCTTTAGCTGGAACCTGGTAAATGATTCGTGAAAATCGACGTCTTTCAACCATAGTAGTTCTCTCTCATGATTTATTATAAGTACGATGACTTGTAAATATCTAAGGTCGCGATAATAGCGACCTTAGATTAAAATACAAGCAAATTTACTTAGCGATACGCTTGTACTTAATACGGTGAGGCTCTGCAGCTTGTGCACCGATAGTCTGTTTTAGCCATTCAGTATAGTCAGTATAGTTGCCTTCGTAGAAGTTAACCTGACCTTCATCACGGTAATCTAGAATATGAGTAGCAATACGGTCTAAGAACCAACGGTCATGCGAGATAACCATTGCACAACCAGGGAACTCAAGAAGCGCTTCTTCAAGTGCTCGTAGTGTTTCAACATCTAGGTCATTGGTAGGCTCATCGAGTAGTAATACGTTACCACCTGCTTTTAGCAGTTTCGCTAAGTGAACACGGTTACGTTCACCACCAGACAATTCACCGATAATCTTCTGCTGATCGATACCCTTGAAGTTGAAGCGAGAGCAGTATGCACGTGCAGGGATTTCGAAGTTGTTGATCTTAATGATATCAGCGCCTTCAGAGATCTCTTGGAATACTGTTTTAGTGTCGTCCATGCTGTCACGGAACTGATCAACAGAAGCAAGCTTAACTGTTTCGCCCAGTTCAACTGTGCCTGAATCTGGCTGTTCAGCACCACTTAGCATCTTGAACAGAGTCGATTTACCAGCACCGTTAGCACCCACGATACCTACGATGGCACCCTTAGGCATGCTGAACGATAGGTCGTCGATAAGAACGCGATCACCAAATGACTTTGTTAGGTTCTTAACTTCAAGAACTTTGTCGCCTAGACGCTCACCTGGCGGGATGAACAGTTCGTTGGTTTCGTTACGTTTCTGATATTGACCAGTTGTTAGCTCTTCAAAACGAGCCATACGAGCTTTAGATTTAGCTTGACG
Source organism: Vibrio kagoshimensis (assembly GCF_050337535.1). Classification (NCBI taxonomy): domain Bacteria; kingdom Pseudomonadati; phylum Pseudomonadota; class Gammaproteobacteria; order Vibrionales; family Vibrionaceae; genus Vibrio; species Vibrio kagoshimensis. The sequence continues at coordinate 18,380 of NZ_JAKJSZ010000007.1, read as the reverse complement.
ACCTTTCGGGTTTTGACGAACCCATTCCAGTTCTTTCTCGATCGTCTTTTGACGAGCGCTTTCACCAGCTTTCTCTTGCTTCAAACGCTCATCTTTTTGCTCTAACCAAGATGTGTAGTTACCTTCCCATGGAATACCTTCGCCACGGTCAAGTTCTAGAATCCAGCCAGCAGCGTTGTCTAGGAAGTAACGGTCGTGGGTAATCGCCACAACAGTACCGCTGTAATCAACAAGGAAGTGCTCAAGCCATGCTACTGATTCTGCATCCAAGTGGTTGGTTGGTTCATCAAGAAGCAGCATGTCTGGTTTTTCAAGAAGCAGACGACAGATAGCAACACGACGACGCTCACCACCTGATAGGAATTCAATTTTCGCATCCCACTCTGGAAGACGAAGTGCGTCAGCTGCACGCTCTAGAGCAGTCTCTAGGTTGTGACCGTCTTTTGCTTGAATTAGAGCTTCTAGCTCACCTTGTTCTTTAGCAAGAGCGTCGAAATCTGCATCTGGTTCTGCATAAGCAGCGTAAACCGCATCAATACGCTTAAGTGCATCAGCAACGTCAGAAACGGCTTCTTCAACGATTTCACGAACAGTTTTTGATTCATCAAGTACAGGCTCTTGCGGTAGGTAACCGACGTTAAGACCTTGCTGTGCGCGTGCCTCACCATCGATATCAGTATCAATACCAGCCATGATACGTAGTAGGGTAGATTTACCTGAACCATTTAGACCCAAAACACCGATTTTAGCGCCAGGAAAAAAGCTAAGAGAAATGTCTTTAAGAATTTGACGCTTAGGTGGAACAGTTTTGCTCACCCGAGACATGGTATATACGTATTCAGCCATTGCCGATCGATCCTAATTATTGTTCAAAATTATTGGCTATTTTATACCAATATTGGGGAATATGTTACTCCCTGCCAATAAATCGTATTTTGATGCTTGTTCTATGGAGTCTTAGATAATTTTTATCTTTAAAATTCTCAATAAATACAGGGAACGGGCGCTGTTAGTCTTCATACCGTAATAATTCAGATGAAGTATTGTTAATTTAATAATATTTACACTCAAAACCTTTACATTTACTGCGATGTTTGGCGTTAATAGAGGAATTGCATATCAAATACGCACTAAGGAATAGAGCGGATGTTTTCTCGAATTTTAAAATCTAAATTAACGGCGTTAACCGCGGCTATTGTGTCATCTATATCAATGGTTCCAGATGGGCTTGCCAGCGTTGTCTCTGAATTAGAAATGCAGCGAATCAATTACGAAAAAGCACAAGACATTCTTGATAAGAAAGATTTAAAAGCTTACCAAGCGATTCGCCCTAGTATTACCGCTTATCCTTTAACGCCATATGTCGATTATCGAGCTTTTTTGGTTGGACTCGATAAAAAATCTCCAGCTGAAGTCAGAGCCTTTATTGCTGAGAATAAAGCTTTTCCTTTCTCTAATCGTATCAGCGCTCCTTATCTATCTGCTTTGTCTAAAAATAAAGATTGGGAAGGAGTACTTGAGTATCAAATACAAGAGCCTGTCGGAGAAAAATACCAATGTATTTATTACCGAGCTCACTATGAACGAGAGCAACATGAAATTGCTTTTAATGGTGCAAAGCAATTATGGCTAAGCGGCAATGGCGTCGATGATCAATGTGACCCACTTTTTAACTATTGGGATAAAGCTGGACTACGAACAGATGAACTAATCTTAGAGCGAATGTTGTTAGCTTTCGAAAATCGTAATGGCAAGCTGATGAGCTATCTAACAAAGCAATTAGACAGTGAAGAGTCAATTGCTCAAGCAAAAGCGATGAAGGCTATTTACCGTAAGCCGGAAGGCGTTTTGACTTTCGCGAAAAAATACCCAGCTAATGACTTTTATCGTTCTCAAACTGAGTTTGCATTTGAAAAGCTGGCAAGGAAGTCTTCTACAGAAGCGCAGTCAGTTTTCAATGATGTAATGAAAGCGCAAAAATTCCCTGAGAAAAAGCAACAAGAGCTGGCTGATTATGTTTCATTCCGCTTAATAAATACCGACTCAGATGCGCTTGCAGTATGGCGAGATGACGTTATCAGCACAACGTCAAGACAAACGTTATTAGAGCGAAGAGCACGTCTTGCAATTCAACATGCTGATTGGTCAGGTCTTGTGAAGTGGGTATCGAAATTGGATGAATCCCATCAAGCTTCTTTACGTTGGCAATATTGGTTAGGGCGTGCTGAAGTTGAAACTGGCAAGGTAACACAAGGCAAGCAGCGATTAATGGCAATCACGGGGCAGAGAAATTTTTATAGTGTAGCGGCAGCAAAAGAAATCAAGCAGTCAATTAATTATTCGACTTCAACATTAAAGTTAGAGCGTGAAAAAGTTGCGCCTTATAAAGAAACATTAGTGCGTATCTCTGAGTTAATTGATGTAGATAAAATTGCCGCAGCAAAAAGTGAATGGCGATGGTTACTTTCGAATGTAACCAAAGAAGAAAAGGCAATGCTTGCGGCTTATGCTGCACAAAAAGGGTGGAATCACTTATCTGTGACCGCTAGTATCTCAGCCAAAATATGGGATAACATTACCCTTAGGTTTCCTGTCGCTCATAAGTGGTGGTTTAACTTTTATGCAGAGAAAAACGATCTAGATCCTATTACCTTGATGTCTCTAGCAAGGCAAGAAAGCGCACTCGATGCTGATGCTAATTCTCCGGTGGGTGCTCGTGGGATCATGCAGATTATGCCTGCTACCGCTAAATATACAGCGAAAAAATATAAGCTAGCGTATCAAGGTCGTGATGAGCTTTATGAGGTGGGAAAAAATATTGAGATTGGTAGCCACTACCTAGATGGCTTATTGAATCAATATGATAACAACCGAATCTTTGCTTTAGCAGCTTACAATGCAGGTCCAAACCGAGTGAAGCTATGGCGTAAAAGAACGGATGGTAAGCTTGATGCGTATGCCTTCATTGAAGCGATTCCATTTAAGGAAACTCGTGGTTATGTTCAAAATATCTTGATGTTTGAAACGTATTACCGAGACATTTTAGGTGTGGATGGTGCTTTTTTGAATGAGCATGAAGTTCACCAGAATTACTAATTCATGAGAGTGACTAATTCACCAAAGCGGCTAGTTGAATTGTGAGTGTGAGTCAGCCTTATTGGTTACTTACGCTCTTTAATATTGAATAGTTTTGCGTGTTTCGGTATACCTAGTGACAAATCGTATGAACGGTATTAACAAAATGTGCCGTTCATTAAGCAGCATGGATGAGAGCAAGCATTCGATTATTTTCTGATGCATATCTGTCTCATTCATGGTTCTAGCATGAATAAATCAAGAAGTAAGTGTAGATCATGGCATCACAACCAGAATATGAAAATTGGCAGCAGTTAATGGATTTAGTAAAAAGTGCCGCAGATAACGGGCAGCATGAACTACTACTGACAATGATGATGACTTCTGATGAAAGAGATGCCTTAGTGGCAAGAGTGAATATCCTTTGTGAGTTGATAAAAGGTGATATATCACAAAGGCAGGTTAGCCAGATGCTCGGGGTGGGTGTTGCAACTATTACTCGTGGTTCTAATGAGTTAAAAGCTAAATCTGACCAAGAAAAAGCAGAAATTGCTCAGTTACTTTTGAAGTAATAATTTTTTACTCAACTCAGATAAAAACGCTAGCCTAGTTGCTAGCGTTTTTACGTTTTATCATTCGATAAATTTTCTGAAAACAGAGGGTGAGTTACGATACTGGAAAGTGCTCTGGGTTCATGAAAGGAATGAGAGCTAAAATCAGAGCTTGGTGATACACAGAGCTTCGAGACAGTTGATTATGTGTCAAAAGCCCAATAGCTCCACCTTGCTGCTTAATATTGTTGGTTCCAAAAACGTCATCCATCACGTCACCGAGCTCGTTAGCGTGTTCTAATTTATTTAAAACGGCTGGTGGAAGCATAAGGCTTGCAGAACGAGACTCGCCTCTTTGCCCTTGAGATTCAATGATCATCCAGGCGAAAGTAATAGAACCTTCTATTCCGGCTTCCAGCCCTACATAAAAATGTGCATTAGGGTGAGCCAGAGCTGAGTTTCTTACTCGGTTCTCGGCGCCTAAATAAGTTTCATCGTTAGTCATGGGTTGATCTGCAACACCGCTGTCTACACTCACTCCAGTAAACGTGAAGTCTTCATTGGGTAAAGCCGATTGGAAAGCACTTTTAACAGCATTAATTTTTGCTGGGTTTAGCGAGGCAATGACAACAGATTTCATTGTTTAACTCTTATTGGCAGATGGACGTTAGTGAGAGTAATACTACTTGATGCTAATTATATAGTGATTGAGTGTTAGTGCTCAAACGTGTTTGTGACCAATATTTTAGTTCTTCAATCGGCATAGGCTTTCCGAAATAGTAACCTTGCATAAAGTCACATTGGTAGTTAGCAAGCCATTGGTACATATCTTCTGTTTCTATCCCTTCGGCTGTCACCATTTTATTTTGAGCATGGCACAGTTCGATGATTGGTTTAACAATATGCTGATTATTGGTTGCCATTAGCGTTTCTAAAAACACTTTATCTAATTTGATTTTTTGAACAGGATACTGAACAAGTTGTGTGATAGAAGTGTACCCAGAACCGAAGTCATCAATCGCTAGCTTATAGCCAAGGCGAGCTAATTCATGAAGTAATGGAAAACCTTGAGATTCTGATTCAAATGTTTCAGTTATTTCAAAATCAATCAATTCGGGGGGAATACGATTAGCTTTAGCGTGTTGATGAATAAATTCGGATAATCTTATCGTTTCTAGCTCTGCAGAAGATAGGTTAATGGATAGCTGAATAGCGTGAGGAAATTGGTCTTGGACCTTGTGAAACGATGCAAATGCATTTTTGATTACCCATTTGTCGACCAGATCGAATAGCCCTGTTTGTTCTGCTATAGGGATAAATTCATCAGGGGAGACAAACCCTAACTCTTTAGAAAACCAACGCAATAATACTTCGACACCAATAACTTTTTGTCCTGCGGTATCTAAATAGGGCATATACATCAATTTAAACTCATCATCAAAATGATTTTCTCTTAATGCTCTTTCTATATCTGCGCGGCGCTGTACAACCTTATCGAGATCTAAAGAATAATATGCGTGTTGGTTTTTTCCTGCTCGCTTTGCTTGATACATAGCAGTATCTGCATTGGAGATAAGTTTTTCTATGTTGTCGCCATCAGAAGGGTAGGTTGCAATACCAATACTGGCGGTAATAGGGAAGTTGCCAAGTTCAGTAATGAAGCCGTGTTGCATTGGCGCGAGTAATTGATCAGAAAAATCTTTCGCAACATTACCTGAGTTAGCTGGAGCATTGATGAATACAGAGAATTCATCTCCCGATAATCGTGAAACCATGCAAGTGGCATAATGGTGGCTTTGGTAAGTATCGCAGATGTTCGAAATTCTCTGAGCAAATGCCACCAAAATAGAGTCACCAATTTGGTGTCCGTACTTATCATTTACGAATTTGAAATTATCTAAGTCAAGATAAAGAACCCAAATAGAACGGTTTATATTAGGAACTGATAAGGATATTTCAGCATGGTTTTGAAACTGATGTCGATTCGCTATTTGAGTGAGTTGGTCCTTTTCAGCTAAGATTTTGGTTTGCTGATAAGTGTTATCTAACTCTTGATACATAGTGTAAAAGCGATCTGATAGGCGTCCAATTTCATCATTGCTGCCAAGGCGTTCGATGTTTTTCCGTTGTCGTCTTTCCACTTGTTTTAGTTGTGAATCTAAGCGTGTGATGGGGGTGATAATTGTGCGATATAGTAAGGTAAGCACCAGCCCCATGGTGACAAAGGCAGACAGCACAAACGAAGCTGTGATTTCGTTCCAGATTGAATTGAGTTTATTTCTCATCAAAAATGGAGCGGGATCAACGGTTGCATATAGTGCGGGTGATAACAGTATGGATTGAGTTAACCCTGTTTTTGTTTGAATTCGTTCAGAAGAAAAGAACAAACTGGTTTGATAATCGTATTCGATTTGTTTACGTAACGTATTGAATTTATCCAATGAAACGGATACTACAACAAAGAAAACATCGTTGACTTGATAGCTCAGTGGTGTTGCAAGAGTACGTTGATCTAATACTTCATAGCGAACCAACATTCCCTCACCTTGAGAGTTACGAGTGTAACTTATATTCGAGGTTTCTAGGGTCGATTGGTAGCTGTAGTTAATGTGTTCAAGGATTTTGGGGTCAATCTGGGCTAATTGCTCATGGCTGTTTTCGGCATAATATAAAACATCACGATTTCCATCTAATAGAGCAAGACCTGTAAAACTGTTATTTCCATCTTGGAGTAAATTAATGGTCTCTTTCAGGTTTTCAACCAGCTCTAATTCTCTATATGGATTATCTTTGAGAAGAAAGTAACGTTTTATGATGTCACTCTTAGTTAGCGTATATGAGTAACTATTCAGAAATGAACGAGCCTGGCGAAAATGTCCCGCTAATTTCTCCATATCAAGCTGTAAAGAATTCTCTTCCCGCTTAATAAAAGCATCTTTCTGGTTGGTATAAATGATGTAGCTAGACACCGCCGTACTGCAAAGTATGACAGGGGCAATGAGAAGTAAAATTTTAGTACTTAGCTTCATGACGGGCTACAACAGTATTTATAATTTTGGCGTATAAGCCTATATCAGTTATAGATTGGGTGCTATTTATTAGACCTTATTCCGTGATCTGTTGTTATGGGAATAGAGTTTTATATCAAAGTTAACTATTGTTCTCTGTTAAGACCGTTCAAAGTTCAGTTGATTCAGCACGGTTGTTCTTAAAAAGATACGTGACATTATCAAAGTCACGGATGACTGCCTCGAACGTTATGGGGTACACATTGTTCGAGACAGTGATGTACATATAAGCTACTGAAGTTTTACTTGCGTTGCTTTGATATTTTCACTTGGGTAACAGCCTAGTACTTTTAAGTGCGTAGTGAGCTTGGTGAGCTCCGCAATTGCATGCTGCATGTTTTCTGAATCTAGATGAGCTTCTAAATCGACATAGAACATTTCTTCCCAAGGGTTCCCCATGATTGGACGAGATTCAAGTTTGGTCATATTGATGTGATGACGCTGCAGAACTAACAAGCTTTCAACCAGAGACCCAGCCTCTTGTGACGTTGACATAATCAGAGTCGTCTTTGCTGGAATTTGTGTAGAAACTTCAACAGGTTTACGCGCTACGACAATGAAACGAGTATGGTTTTCTGTTTGGTTTGCAATATTTCCCTGTATAGATTGTAAGCCATACAATTTACCGCTTGAAGCGTTACCAATTGCGGCAACATCATCACTACCTAATTCTTTCACTTTCATCATCGCATCCGCGGTACTTGCACATGATTCAAGTGTTACGCCATTTAGTCTGCTTAGAAACTCGCTGCATTGCTGATGTGGCTGTGGATGTGAGTAAAGAGTCTTGATGTCTTCAATTCTGATATCGTTTTTAGCGACTAAGCAGTGCTCAATTGGCTGTGATAGTTCCCCTACGATGTAAAGAGTCGTGTGCTGAAGTAGGTCGTATACTTCATTGATAGAACCAGAGCTCGTGTTTTCAATAGGAAGCACACCGTAATCGGCATGACCTGACTCAACTGTAGTAGTTACTTCTTTAAAGTGACCGCAGTTAAGCTCAATCAGCTCCATATTTTTACGGCTGAAATATTCTCGGCTTGCTAAATGAGAGTATGAGCCTTTCGAACCTAGAAAAGCGACTCTTGCAAGTGGCTTACGGCTCTGCGGGTTCGCTAAGTTTTGTAAGTAAGATTGCTGCAGTAAAACAGAATCTTCGATGATGGTATGGAAAAGCTTAGTAATATATTGAGCATCGAGTTGATATTTATCTTTGCCATTATTAATCAGTTTTACTAAAAGCTGTTGCTCACGTTCAGCGTCACGAACAGGTTTAGAGGTTTCTACTTTACTTTTAGCAACTTCAATACTGAGTTGTCTGCGTTCTGAAAGTAGAGATAGTAGTTGGTCATCCAGATCATTTAAGCGAAGGCGAATCTCATCTAGAGAAAGATGGCGGTCAGTCATGAATTTTTCCTTATAAAAAAGCCTCCCTTATTTGGGAGGCTTTCTGTTCGTTTTTGACTTGTTTTTCTAAAACGACTTAGCCTCCGATTTACGGAAGAAAAAAGAAGTCAAAAATAAACAGGTGTTGGTTATGCATAAAATGTGATTTTTTTATGAGTGTTTAACCACAATAAGCAAGCGTTGTTCGAGCGTCAAGCAAAAAAATAGCGCCATAGAGGCGCTATTCTCGAATCTTCGGATTTCCTTTATTCAACTTCGGCTTCTAGCTCTTCTATTTCTGGTTTTTCTGAACGGCGAGCTTCAGGTTTATGAATGAGTTTATTAAGTTGACGTTCTAGTTTTTGTTCAACTTCGTTGATTGCTACGTATAGGTCATCATGAATTGATGAAGCAACCAGTTTTCCTTTTGGTACTGTTAGTACGGCTTCGAATTTCTTTTTCTTATTTGGTTCTTCGCTAAAGCTTGCTTGGCATCCAATGATGTCGATTTGCCATTTATCAAGCTTGTTAAATTTACTTTCAATGTGCTCACGGATTGCAGAGGTGATGTCGATATTTTTACCAGTGATGTTCATTTTCATAGATTCTTTCCTCTGTGGTATCCCTTATGGGTTAACTTCAGATTACTGTTTCAAGGAATAAAAAACGTGATAAAGATCACTTTTGTGGCTAGAGAGATTATTATTAAAATCAAATGTGATCTTACGCAAACCTTTGTTCTTAAAATAATAAAACTGCTTGTTATCAATGACAAAAAGTCTAAATTGGAGGCAGGGTTTCGCTAAAAATTATTGTTTTTAGGGGTGTTATACAGCCGTAAAAAATGAATGATTAAAACTTCACCATTTGTTTTAATAAGCACTTGATAGGATAAATGCTTATTAAAATGATGTTTTGTTCGAAAGCTCTTAGCAACCAATAAATACTCGAATTCAATAAAAAACCGCTTAGCTGTATTAAAGCGGTTTTTTTGGTTTTTAGCTTGTATCGTCTTTAGGGGAAATTATATTCCCTGCCGGTCTATGACAAAGTTAAGGAAGGTCACTATTTAAAGCTTGCGTTGTTTTTAAGTAACCGCGCATTGCCTGATCCTTTAATCGCTTGTATTGCCTCGAGTTGTTTGTAAATTACATAGTAGCGATTGATGTTCGTTACATAAGTAACAGGTTCTTTACTCACGTATTTTCGGGTGATGATTTCAACATTTTTAAACCACACATTTGGGTTATACCCTTTTGTCTTCGCCAGTTTTCTCATCTTTCTTATTTTAGCTGGACCAGCGTTGTAGGCCGCTAATGTAAAATATATTTGGTCATCAGGGCTTATTGCTTCATCGTTAAAATATCTATCTTTGATAAACCGCATGTACTTGATACCAGCATGAATATTATTGTCGACTTTATGTATGTTAGGAATGTTGACGTTTTTATCTCTCGCGGTACTCGGCAGGACTTGCATAACTCCAATCGCGCCTTTATGAGATACGCGGCTTTGATCTAATCCCGATTCTTGAAAACCTTGAGCAGACATCATTAATGGATCGAATTCGTACTTACTTGAATACTTTTGAAAGACTTCAGATAAATTCGCAACTCGGTCCACTTTTTTGGGGTTAAGCACTCGGCTTAACCAGCGTGTATTATCGATATACTTTTGATAAATTACATTGCCTAGTAATGTTCCGGAGCGGGCGGTTTTTACGTATTTGTTAATTTCTTTTTTTAATTGCGGACTATTTTTTCTTAAAGCCCAAGCTATTTTGCTATTTTCACGTAAAGGCAGAGATTCATGTATTTGTATGTTATCCATAACATTCAGCCACAGCCTAGCTTTATGGCTGTCTAGGATAGTGCTCTCTATGTAGCCTTGGTTCACCAGCTCAATTAATTCGTAATCTTGAAGGGATTCTTCAATGAAGTGAACATAAACTGGGGGCAAACCCTTCTTATTTAGTTCTTCATTCACTCGTTGGATACTTTCAAAGTAGCTAGAACTAGCTCTTATCCAAACTTCTCGTCCACTTAATTGATCAATTGAAGTAAAGCTTTCAGTTTTTAGACCTGTAATGAACAGCTCTTTGCCGTTTTGGATCATTGGGTTAGCAAAGTCGATCACTTTCAGTCTTTTGTCGGTAATGGTCAGGTTAGCTACTGCAACATCACCATAACCAGACTTTAAAGAGGGAAGTAAATCGTCACGTTGTACGGGAATGATTTGTACATTTAGATAGGGGTTTTTCTTTTTTAAGCTTTTTTCAAAGTGGTAAAGCATCTCAGCAATAATGCCTTTGGGTTTTCCATCTTCTATAAAATAAAAACCAAGATCAGCCGAAACAAGCACTCTCACTGTGCCTTTTTTCTTTAGTTGATCTAGGTCTCCCACGTAAGGGGCTTTACTTAATGGGGATAGCTCTAATGCATTTAAAATCGGAGTAAATCCGACAATTAAAATGAGTAATATCAACCTGCTCACATCCACACTCCATGTTGATGTTATGTTAATAGTTATTCATTAAAGATACCGTTTACAATGCGATTCATCAAGTTTACGATTTTTGACGAAAAAAAACGCACTATAAAATAGTGCGTTAGATTTGTGTGTGTCCCACATACATAACTTATAGAGGGTTTAGCTCGATAAGTTGTTCTGTTCTTTTCGCTGCGTCATCTAATTTTAATTGGCGGTAAGCCTCCAATTGAATATCTAGTGATTTTCTTGCAGCGATAGTGTCTGGGTATGTTTTTTGTAGTTCTTGACTACGGTTGATCGCCGCAATCCATGCTTCGCGCCGCAAGTAAAAATCAGCCGTCGCTAAATCGTATTCTGCTAAACGATTTTTTAATGCAAACATACGTTTTTGCGAATCTTCAGCGTATGGGCTTTCAGGGAAACGTTCGAGTAACTTTTTAAAATCAGCAAAAGCAAGTTTTACAGGCTCTGGATCTCGGTCACTACGATCTATATTGAATAGGTCGTGCATAAAGTTTCGGTCTTGAGCCATGTGTGTTAGCCCGCGCATGTATAGCACCCAGTCCTGTTTTTCATGAGTTGGGTTTAGGCGTAAAAATCGAGAAATGGTTGCCAAGCCTAGCGCAAGGTCGTCATTTTTGTAGTAAGCGTAGATTAAGTCGAGTTGCACTTGTTCAGAGTAAGCACCGAAAGGGTAGCGAGAGTCTAGTGCTTCTAACTTTTCTATTGCTGTTAGCCAGCTACCACTTTGCAGGGAAACTTGAGCTTCTGAATAGAGAACCGATGGTGGAACATCAGGAACTATTTCGTTGCTACTTGAACAGCCAACTAACAATGTTAATGCCAATAGGCCCGATAAAGTAAAGTGTTTCATGTCCGGGGTCGATTCCTTGAATTTAAATATTTCGTAAGCTTCCGTTACTTTCTAACCAGTAACAGATACAATGATGCAATTATTCTATTTTATCCATACTAATGGGTATTAGTCTCACGGTTTTTAAAAAAGTTCGATATGGCTCAGCAGATAACATTAACAGACACAGTAAAAAGCAGCCAGTTAGGTCAACGTTTAGACCAAGCTGTCGCTGAACTATTTACCGATTTTTCTCGCTCTCGTATTAAAGAGTGGCTTCTTGACGGCAAAATCCAAGTGGATGGCGAAGTTATCACTAAACCGCGCACCATAGTTTTGGGCGGTGAAGCGATCATCTTACAAGCAGAGCTTGCGGATGAAGAGCGCTGGGAAGCACAAGATATTCCGTTAGACATTGTCTATGAAGATGATGATTTATTGGTTATCAATAAACCTCGCGATCTGGTTGTACACCCAGGCGCAGGTACGCCGGATGGAACCATACTAAACGCATTGCTTTTCCATTACCCTCAGATTGCTGAAGTACCTCGTGCGGGTATTGTGCACCGTCTTGATAAAGACACAACTGGTCTTATGGTTGTGGCTAAAACGGTTCCAGCTCAAACTCGCCTTGTACGAGCTCTTGCTAAACGTCGTATTACTCGTGAATATGAAGCAATTGCAATTGGCAAAATGACAGCGGGTGGTGTGGTTGAGAAAGGCATTAGCCGTCATGCAACTAAGCGTACTTTAATGGACGTAAATGAATTAGGTAAGCCTGCGGTAACTCACTACCGTGTTGCTGAGCACTTCCGCGAACATACTCGTATTCGTCTGCGCCTAGAAACGGGTCGTACTCACCAAATCCGTGTTCACATGTCATACCTTCAGCACCCGCTGTTAGGTGACATTGCGTACGGTGGTCGTGCTCGTATTCCAAAAGGTGCATCTGAAGAGCTGACGACAATGATTCGTTCTTTTGATCGCCAAGCTCTGCATGCTGTAATGCTTAAATTTGTTCACCCTATTACTGGTGAAGAAGTTGAGTTCCACGCTCCTGTCCCAAATGACATGGTTGTGATGGCAGAAGCACTACGCGTTGATGCTCGCGAAAATCACGAAGACGACATTTAATTATGTCGACTATCATCCCTAACTGGAATTCGCCTTCGAATGTCAAAGCATTTTCTTCGACAAGAGTAGGTGGTTTTTCAAAAGATGAATATCGAGGGTTAAACCTCGGTACTCATGTTGGGGATGACATTAATTTGGTTCAGAAGAATCGAAAATATCTTCAATGCCAAGAAGACATGCCTAGTGCTCCTGTCTGGTTAAATCAAACTCACTCTACCCATGTGGTTGAAGTGCTGAAGCCTACTCTAGAAGTTTTGGATGCAGATGGCGCATTTTCAATGTCTCCAGGTGTCGTATGCTCTGCAATGACAGCCGATTGCCTTCCTGTATTGCTGACGAATACTTCAGGCACTCAAGTTGCAGCCGTTCATGCGGGGTGGCGTGGTCTTGCTGGTGGCATTATTGAAAATGCGATAGCCAAGTTTAAAGAACATGATCCACAAAGCGAAATTATGGCTTGGCTTGGTCCTGCAATTGGTCCATCAGTATTTGAAGTGGGAAGTGATGTGGTTCAAGCCTTTGTTGATTTTGATTCGAACGCGAAAGCTGCATTTCAAACAAAACCTGAACAGGACAAGTGGTTGGCGAATATGTCTCAATTAGCTCGTCAGCGTTTGAACTTAGCAGGAGTCACTGAGATCTCAGATTCAAATCTTTGTACTTACTCAGATCCTGATTTATTTTATTCATACAGAAGAGATGGAATAACAGGACGTCAGGCAGCATTCATCTGGATGACGTAACGCTTCTATATAACCTCAATATCTTTTCGATTTGTTCGATCTCATATCTTTATCTCCCCCCTTGAAAATTCACGTTACCGTATCCATCTTCTAACCATAAAGAAAACATAATCTTAATGAGTTAGGAAGGTTGGAATGCGTCTTGATCGTTTCACAAGTAAATTTCAAATTGCGATATCTGATGCACAGTCACTAGCACTTGGTCGTGATCATCAATATATTGAGCCCGTACATTTAATGGTTTCGTTATTAAACCAAGATAGCAGTGCCATTCGTCCATTACTGACGATGCTAAATGTTGATGTTGTTCAGTTACGTTCGAAACTGAGTGAAATGCTCGACCGAGTTCCTAAAGTTAGCGGAATCGGCGGTGATGTCCAACTTTCCAGTGCCATGGGCACGCTTTTCAATATGTGTGACAAAGTGGCGCAAAAGCGTCAAGACACATACATCTCTTCTGAAGTGTTTCTACTCGCAGCAATCGAAGATCGAGGACCTCTAGGTAACTTGTTAAAAGAGTTAGGGGTAACTGAACCGAAGTTGACTCAAGCTATTGAAAAGATTCGAGGCGGACAAAAGGTGGACGACCCGAATGCTGAAGATAGACGACAAGCTTTAGAAAAATTTACTATAGATTTAACAGAGCGTGCAGAGCAGGGGAAATTGGATCCTGTCATTGGGCGTGATGATGAGATCCGTAGAACTATTCAAGTATTGCAACGCAGAACTAAGAATAACCCTGTAATTATTGGTGAACCTGGTGTAGGTAAAACGGCGATTGTTGAAGGACTGGCACAGCGTATTATCAATAATGAAGTACCTGAAGGCTTGCGTGGTCGACGTGTCCTATCGTTAGATATGGGCTCATTAGTCGCAGGTGCGAAATATCGAGGCGAATTTGAAGAGCGCCTCAAATCAGTACTGAATGAGCTTTCTAAAGAAGAAGGCAACGTCATACTATTTATCGATGAACTTCATACCATGGTTGGTGCGGGCAAAGGTGAAGGTTCTATGGATGCTGGGAATATGCTTAAACCAGCACTTGCACGAGGTGAACTTCATTGTGTAGGAGCGACCACTCTTGATGAATACCGCCAGTATATCGAAAAAGATCCAGCTCTAGAGCGTAGATTCCAGAAAGTACTCGTTGATGAACCAACAGTGGAAGACACAGTTGCGATTCTTCGTGGGCTAAAAGAACGTTATGAGCTACATCATCATGTAGAGATTACAGATCCTGCAATTGTCGCTGCCGCTAGTTTATCCCATCGTTATGTTTCAGATCGTCAGTTACCAGATAAAGCGATCGATCTTATTGATGAAGCAGCTTCAAGTATCCGTATGCAAATTGATTCAAAACCTGAGTCTTTAGATAAGTTAGAGCGGAAAATCATTCAACTTAAAATCGAGCAACAAGCTTTAACTAATGAGAATGATGAAGCAAGTAACAAACGTTTGAATACACTGCAAAATGAATTGCTTGATAAAGAGCGTGATTTTGCAGAGCTAGAAGAAGTTTGGAATGCTGAAAAAGCAGCACTTTCAGGCACCCAACATATTAAAGCCGAATTAGAACAGTCTCGCATGGATATGGACTTTGCACGTCGAGCGGGTGATCTAAATCGTATGTCTGAACTTCAGTATGGACGAATCCCTGAACTAGAGAAACAACTGGATCTTGCCACGCAAGCTGAGATGCAAGAAATGACGTTGCTGCGTAATAAAGTGACTGAAGCTGAAATTGCAGACGTATTGTCAAAGCAGACAGGTATACCCGTTTCAAAAATGTTAGAAGCTGAAAAAGAAAAGCTTCTCAAGATGGAAGGTGTTCTGCATAACAGAGTAATAGGTCAAGCTGAAGCGGTTGAAGTAGTTTCTAATGCAATACGTCGTAGTCGAGCAGGGCTCTCTGATCCAAATAAGCCTATTGGGTCTTTCCTATTTTTAGGACCTACAGGGGTTGGTAAAACGGAATTATGTAAGACGCTCGCAAATTTCATGTTTGATAGCGATGATGCCATGGTTCGAATTGATATGTCTGAGTTTATGGAGAAGCACTCTGTTGCTCGACTTGTTGGTGCACCTCCTGGTTATGTAGGGTATGAAGAGGGTGGGTACTTAACTGAAGCTGTCAGACGAAAACCCTATTCCGTTATTTTACTTGATGAAGTAGAGAAAGCTCACCCTGACGTTTTTAATATATTACTCCAAGTTCTAGATGATGGTCGTTTGACTGATGGGCAAGGAAGAACGGTTGATTTTCGTAATACAGTTGTAATCATGACTTCTAATTTAGGGTCATCACGAATTCAAGAAAACTTCCATTCACTTGATTATCAGGGAATCAAAGATGAAGTTATGGAAGTGGTAGGTAAGCACTTTAGACCAGAGTTTTTGAACCGTGTTGATGAAAGTGTTGTTTTCCATCCGTTAGGGCAAGAACATATTAAATCAATAGCATCGATCCAGTTACAGCACCTTAGCAAGCGAATGGAAGATAATGGATATGAGTTAGAAGTAACAGCTCCAGCGCTAGATCTCATTGCTCAAGTCGGCTTTGATCCTGTTTATGGCGCTCGTCCATTAAAAAGGGCAATACAACAAAGTGTAGAGAATCCATTAGCAAAAGCGATTTTAGCAGGCAAAGTTGATCCAGATAAGAAAGTTCAGTTGCGTGTAAGTAATGACAAGATTGTTGCTCATCAATAGTGGTGATGTTCTTCGTGCTAATAAAATAATCTAATTGATGGAAATATTATCGCTTTGGTTGTTTTGTGTTCATGTGAATGGTTAATCGTAATTTTTCCTTGAACTCACTAAATTAGTCTCTATAATCCGCTCTCGTTGTCAGGCAAGATTAAACAGTTTCCTGAAGCGATAGCGGTTAATTTATTAATAAATTAAGCCTAGATAATTAAAGCTAAAAAAGTGTTTGACACTGAGTTTTGATTCGCTAGAATGACCGTCCACTTGAAAGGCTTCATTAACTTGAAGTGTTGAAAGTAAAGCTCTTTAACAATTTAAACCTATCAATCTGTGTGGGCACTCGTTGATGAATATCAAAATTTGTTTTGCATTAGCAAAGCAAGATTTCCTCGGAAATCAATTTGGTTTCAATGAACTGAGTGACCAATACAAAATTAAGTTTACTTAATTTTGGCACAGTCAATTCATTACCATTCTGTTGGAATGGTAATAGCTTTAGAATTACATGTTTACTTCGGTAAATATTAGTTTTGAAGTCAGTATTCATTGAGCCGACAAAATCTTAAATTGAAGAGTTTGATCATGGCTCAGATTGAACGCTGGCGGCAGGCCTAACACATGCAAGTCGAGCGGAAACGACAACATTGACTCTTCGGATGATTTGTTGGGCGTCGAGCGGCGGACGGGTGAGTAATGCCTAGGAAGTTGCCCGGTAGAGGGGGATAACCATTGGAAACGATGGCTAATACCGCATAATCTCTATGGAGCAAAGCAGGGGACCTTCGGGCCTTGTGCTACCGGATACGCCTAGGTGGGATTAGCTAGTTGGTGAGGTAATGGCTCACCAAGGCGACGATCCCTAGCTGGTCTGAGAGGATGATCAGCCACACTGGAACTGAGACACGGTCCAGACTCCTACGGGAGGCAGCAGTGGGGAATATTGCACAATGGGCGAAAGCCTGATGCAGCCATGCCGCGTGTATGAAGAAGGCCTTCGGGTTGTAAAGTACTTTCAGTTGTGAGGAAGGGGGTAAGCTTAATACGCTTAYCTCTTGACGTTAGCAACAGAAGAAGCACCGGCTAACTCCGTGCCAGCAGCCGCGGTAATACGGAGGGTGCGAGCGTTAATCGGAATTACTGGGCGTAAAGCGCATGCAGGTGGTTCATTAAGTCAGATGTGAAAGCCCGGGGCTCAACCTCGGAACTGCATTTGAAACTGGTGAACTAGAGTACTGTAGAGGGGGGTAGAATTTCAGGTGTAGCGGTGAAATGCGTAGAGATCTGAAGGAATACCAGTGGCGAAGGCGGCCCCCTGGACAGATACTGACACTCAGATGCGAAAGCGTGGGGAGCAAACAGGATTAGATACCCTGGTAGTCCACGCCGTAAACGATGTCTACTTGGAGGTTGTGGCCTTGAGCCGTGGCTTTCGGAGCTAACGCGTTAAGTAGACCGCCTGGGGAGTACGGTCGCAAGATTAAAACTCAAATGAATTGACGGGGGCCCGCACAAGCGGTGGAGCATGTGGTTTAATTCGATGCAACGCGAAGAACCTTACCTACTCTTGACATCCAGAGAAGCCAGCGGAGACGCAGGTGTGCCTTCGGGAGCTCTGAGACAGGTGCTGCATGGCTGTCGTCAGCTCGTGTTGTGAAATGTTGGGTTAAGTCCCGCAACGAGCGCAACCCTTATCCTTGTTTGCCAGCGAGTAATGTCGGGAACTCCAGGGAGACTGCCGGTGATAAACCGGAGGAAGGTGGGGACGACGTCAAGTCATCATGGCCCTTACGAGTAGGGCTACACACGTGCTACAATGGCGCATACAGAGGGCAGCAAGCTAGCGATAGTGAGCGAATCCCAAAAAGTGCGTCGTAGTCCGGATTGGAGTCTGCAACTCGACTCCATGAAGTCGGAATCGCTAGTAATCGTGAATCAGAATGTCACGGTGAATACGTTCCCGGGCCTTGTACACACCGCCCGTCACACCATGGGAGTGGGCTGCAAAAGAAGTGGGTAGTTTAACCTTTCGGGGAGGACGCTCACCACTTTGTGGTTCATGACTGGGGTGAAGTCGTAACAAGGTAGCCCTAGGGGAACCTGGGGCTGGATCACCTCCTTATACGAAGATATCGTTGATGAGTACCCACACAGATTGATTAGGTTTAGAAAGTAAAAGAGAYGAAGAACTCCCAAGTTCTTCAATATCCAGTGTCCCGTTCGTCTAGAGGCCTAGGACACCGCCCTTTCACGGCGGTAACAGGGGTTCGACTCCCCTACGGGATACCATTGGGTCGTTAGCTCAGTTGGTAGAGCAGTTGACTTTTAATCAATTGGTCGCAGGTTCGAATCCTGCACGACCCACCATTCTTTCTCC